>CAJVZX010000015.1 GCA_913020625.1 uncultured Pelagibacterales bacterium | reverse complement strand
GTACGTTCTGAGCCATGATCAAACTCTCAAGTTTAATAACGGCGCACACTAGCTTCATATAAATTAAAATTAATTAATCTATACTTTTTGAAGTGTGTACGACAATAATTTGGTAACCTTAACTGTCCACACTTCTCTTCTTAAAAATTTACAAATTCAAAGAGCTAAAGGCATTTTATTGTTTTTTAATAAAAAGCCTTATTTACCTTAACTATTTCAGTTATGGGAACTGTGCTTATAGTATAATAACAAAATAAAGCAAGAGTTAAGAATGTTAAAAATTATTGTAAAAAACCTTGAATTTACTGAATTATTTCAAATATAAACTAGTTAATAATAATAAATTTAAAGAGCATAAATTAATGATGAAAGTGAAGATAAACAATAATTTTTTAAAAAAAATAAATAATTTAATTTTCGTAACTATTGGAATCTTAATCATTGTTTTATCAATTAAGTATAATCAATATTCTGCTGAAAAAAAAACGTTGGAGTTAGTAAAATTAACTAAAAATGAATACTTTAAAGAAACAACTAAGTTTTTTTTAGATAATCTAAAATCAAATTTTTTTAATATTTCACATGTAATTCAAAAGGGTGAAAACTTTAATGAAATATTAAAAAGTTATAAAATTCCACAACCGGAAATTGAAAAAATAAGAACTCAGATTAATAAATTCACTAATTTGAATTCTCTCAAAATAGGAACAAATTTAATATTTACCATTAAAAAAAATAAAAAAGATGTAGAAATAGAAAATATAACTTTCCCAGTTTCAAGAACTATTAAAATAATTGTTAAAAAAAATTTTGATGGAACCTTTTTTGCAAAAAAAATTGTTACAAAATTATTTAAAAAAAATATTCTTGCTGAAGGTATTATAGAAAATAGCTTATATAGTGCTGCAATAAAAAAAAAAGTTCATCCAAACATAATTATAGAATTTGCAAGAATTTATGGGTTTGAGATTGATTTTCAAAGAGATATTAGAAAAAATGATAGTTTCCAAATTCTTTATGAAACATTTGTAGATGAAAATAAAGATTTTTATGAAACAGGTAATATTATTTATGCAAGCATGATTTCACAAAATAAAGAAATTTCACTTTACAGATTTGAAGATAAAAAATTTGAAGGCTATTTTAATTCTAAAGGAAAGAGTATTGAAAAAGCATTAATGAAGACGCCAATTAACGGTGCAAGATTATCATCTAATTTTGGATTAAGGAAACATCCAATTTTAGGATTTACTAAAATGCATAGAGGAACAGATTTTGCAGCACCAGCGGGAACTCCTATAATAGCATCGGGTACTGGGACAATTATAAAAGCTCAATGGTGCGGTGGTGGTGGAAATTGTATAAAAATAAAACACAATAGTACTTATTCAACTGTATATGCACACTTATCTAAATTTGCAAATGGAGTTAAATATGGAAAAAAAGTGAAGCAAGGTCAGATTATTGGTTATGTTGGTTCAACTGGATTATCAACGGGCCCTCACTTACATTATGAAGTGCATATTAATGGTAAACAAGTCAACTCACAAAAATTAAAACTACCATCGGGAAAAATACTAAAAGGAGAATTAAGAAAAAAATTTGAAGTACAAAAAATAAAGATTAATATATTATTATCTGAAATGGTTGAAGAAAATAGCTAAATATCTTTAGGCAATTTTGCTTCGGGTTCTGTTCTTTTGTTGTTACTGCCAGGTACATTATTTGCACTTATTTTTTTTGTTATCAATTCATTGCTTTCTTTTTTCGATTCAATCTTTGACATTCTTTGTTCTTGTAAAATTCTAAGAAAATGGTCTGCATGTTGATAATAATTTTCTGATAGAATTTTATCCCCATTTGATAAAGCTTCTCTTGCTAAATTGCTATATTTTTCAATCAGTTTAGGCGCATTATTATTGTTTCCACTTAAATGCATTCTTTGAAAATTATTTTTTAATCCAAGACTTGGAATATTAGAACCATTAGTTCTAAAATTACGATTACTAGTTCTGAATTTATTTCTTCTGTTATTGTTATTTCTATAATTTATCATTATTTATTCATAAAAATATATTCAATTAGATTATTATATAAAATAAATATTTCCTATGGCCATAATTTATTTTAATCTTGTGCCTATTATACAACGAACTTTCTTATTATAATCCATAAGTTTGTCTACTACTTTAAAATTATTTTTTTGCAAAATCTGGCATACTAGTCTTGATTGATCATAACCAATCTCTAAATATAAATATCCGCCAATTTTTAAAATTTTTTTAGCTTTATTTATTACCTTGTTAACTGTCACTAATCCTGTTTTTCCACCATCCAAGGCTATATATGGTTCAAATTTTCTAATGCCTACACTCAGATTTTTTATCTTATGCGAGCATATATAAGGTGGATTAGAAACTATAAGATCATAATATTGATCAAATTTATAATTGTCAACATCACATTTTATAAATTTTGACCTATTGTTAATCGACAAAAGATCAGAATTAAATTTTGCAATATTAATAGCTTTTTTTGACTTATCTAAGCCAACTCCCCTATAATTTTTGAATTCTTTAAGAATAGATAATAATATACATCCTGACCCAGTTCCAATATCCAAAACACTTAATCTCTTACTATTCTTAAATCTAGCTTTAATATCAAATAAAATTATTTCAGTATCAGGTCTTGGTATAAGCACATTTTTATCTACCACAAAATTTGTGCTCCAAAATTCTTTTTTATTTAATATATAAGCAATAGGTTCCTTTTTTTTTCTTCTATTTATTAAATCAAAATATTTTAAAACACTTTTATTATCAATTTTTTCTCTGCCATAAATTATTGAAAATTCCCTCTCTTTTTTTGTAATGGAGGTTAATAAAAGTTCTGCATCTAGCATTGGATTTTCAATATTTTCTTGTCTTAAAATTTTTGTCCCTTCGAAAATTAAATTATCAATTACCATTATTGTTTTAGATTTTCTAATTTAAGTTCCTGATCTTGAATACTTAAACTTTCATTCATTTCATCAAACAATTCACCATCCATAAATTCTTTTAATTTATGCATTGTTAAATTTATCCTATGATCAGTTACTCTTCCTTGTGGAAAATTATAAGTTCTAATTCTTTCAGATCTATCACCAGATCCTATTTTATTTTTACGATCTTTAGCTCTTTCTATGTCCTTTTTTATTCTTTCAGATTCATATATTCTTGATCTTAATATTTTCATAGCTTTAGCCTTATTTTTGTGTTGAGATTTTTCATCTTGCTGACTAACAGCTATGCCTGTAGGAATATGAGTTATTCTAACAGCACTATCTGTTGTATTAACCGATTGCCCACCAGGTCCTCCAGATCTAAAAACATCAATTCTCAAATCTTTATCATCAATTTTTACATCAATATCTTCAGCTTCAGGTAAAACTGCAACTGTTGCAGCTGAAGTATGTACTCTTCCTTGAGTTTCTGTGTCTGGAACTCTTTGAACACGATGCACTCCAGATTCATATTTTAATGTTGAATAAATATTTTTTCCTTTTATTAAAAAAATTGCTTCTTTTAATCCCCCGGCTTCACTTTTTGATATACTTATTATTTCAATTGACCATTTTTTTTTAATACTAACCTTTTCATACATTTTAAATAAATCTGCCGCGAATAGACTGGCTTCTAATCCTCCTGTCCCTGCTCGTATTTCTAGAATTGCATTTTTTTCATCAGCTTCGTCTTTTGGTATTAAAAAAACCTTTAAGATTTTTTCATTAATTTTTTTTTTAATTAAAATGTTTTTTAATTCATTTTTAGCCATATCCTTCATTTCATTGTCCGTTTGATTATCATTAATAATCTTTTCTAAATCTATTTTTTCTTTTTCAAAATTAAGATATTCTCTTGCTTGATTAATAACACTCCCCAGGCTAGAATATTTCTTTGATTTTGATGCATATTCTTTTTTATCTACTGATCCAGAAGATAATTCTTTTTCCAGGTCGGCATATATTTTAATTAAATTTTCTATTTTATTTACAGGAATCATTTTTAATTTTTATTTATGATTTTAATAATTCGTTTGATTTTTTTTCCACAAAATCAACAATATTTTCTATCATATCCTTGCTTGCAATTTTTTTATGTGGAAGACCTTTGACATAAATCATATTATTCCCTTTTCCACCACCTGTTAATCCAATATCTGTCTGAGCTGCTTCTCCAGGACCATTAACAACACAACCTATTATAGATAAAGTTATAGGGGTCCTAATATGTGCCAATTTTTTTTCTAGAAGATTAACAGTTTCTATTACTGGAAAAGCCTGTCTTGCGCATGAAGGACAAGAAATAATCTTTACACCTCTATTTCTTATATTAAGTGATTTTAATATTTCATATCCTATTTTAACCTCTTCAACTGGATCTGCTGATAGAGATACTCTTATAGTATCGCCTATTCCTTCCATTAATAACATTCCTATTCCGATGGAAGATTTTACTCCTCCTGGAATCAAACTTCCTGCTTCGGTTATTCCTAAATGAAGAGGATAATCACACACTTCTGAAAGGAGCCTATAAGCCTTTACAGACAAAAATACATCGGAAGACTTAACACTTATTTTAAAATTAAAAAAATTTTTATCTTCAAGAATTTTAATATTTCTTAAAGCACTTTCTACAAGAGCTTTCGGACAAGGTTCTTTATATTTTTCTAAAATATCTTGTTCAAGAGACCCTGCGTTTACGCCTACTCTTATAGAACAATTATTATCTTTTGCAGCTTTTAGAATTTCATGAACCCGATCTACTGATCCAATATTTCCCGGATTAATTCTCAAACATTTGGCTCCTGACTCAGCTGCCTCAATAGCTCTTTTAAAATGAAAATGAATATCTGCTACTAAAGGAACATTAATATTTTTTGTTATTTCTTTTAAAGCTAATGATGATTCTTTATCTGGGCATGATACTCTTACAATGTCAGCTCCTGCCTCTGATAACAGATTTATCTGATTAATAGTATCCTTAACATTTGTTGTTAATGTATTTGTCATCGATTGAACAGTAATAGGTGAATCTCCTCCAACCTTTACATTTCCAATTGAAATAGTCTTTGTTTTTTTTCTTTTTATGTCCCTAAATGGTCTAATGCTCATTGAAATTAATCTAAATCAAATTCTTTATGTAAAACCCTAATGGCTTTTTTAATATTTTTTTGATTTATAAGAACCGATATTTTAATCTCTGATGTTGAAATCACCGTTATATTTATTTTCTTTTTAGCTAAAGCTTTAAACATCCTATAAGTAACTCCAGGAGTTGCTATCATTCCGGCTCCAACAATCGATACCTTAGATACTTTATCATCATGTATAATTTTTTTATACGATATTTTTTTATTTTCTTTTAATATTCTAATACAATTTTTGATATCATCTTTTATTATTGTAAAGGTGATATCTGTTTGTCCACCATCTGGAGAACTAGTTTGAACAACCATATCAACATTTATTTGATTATCCGCTAAAGGTTTAAATATACTAGCTGCAGTTCCCGGTCTATCCATAACTCCAATTAAAGTAATTTTTGCTTCATTTTTTGTGAATGCAATTCCAGTAATTGGATTTTTATTAAATAATTGTTGGTTATTGGAAATTTTTGTACCATTACTATTTATAAATGTTGATCTTACATTAATATCAATGTCATTTATCATTGCATCTTGTAATGAAATTGGCTGCATAATTTTTGCTCCAAGAGATGCCATTTCTAACATTTCCTCATAGGATATTTTCTTAATTTTTTTTGCCTTTGAATTTAGTTTTGGATCAGTTGTATATACTCCACTTACATCTGTATAAATGAAGCAATCATCAGCACTAAAAAATTTAGCTATAGAAATAGCTGTCGCATCAGAACCGCCTCTTCCTAGAGTGGTAATTCTTCTATTATTAGAAATTCCTTGAAATCCAGTAATTATTGGAATTCCTCCAGAATTTACATACTTTAAAATTTCTTTTTTATTAATTGATATAATACGTGATGATTTATGATCACCTTTAGTAATTATTGGAATTTGCCAAGAAAGCCATGATCGCGATTTTAGTCCAATTTTTAAAAGTGCACCTGATAATAGTGCACAAGCAATTTGTTCTCCTGAGGATAAAAGAACATCATATTCAAATTTATCAAAATTTTTACTTATTTGCTTTGATTTCTTAATTAAATCATTTGTCACACCACTCATAGCAGATGAAACAACAATAAGTTTGTTTTTTTTATGGTGGTGTTTTTTAATAATTTTAGCTACATAATTAATTTTTTTAATACTACCAACTGATGTACCACCAAATTTTAAGACTATTAAAGACATGTTTATTTATTATTTATAGTTACGAAATTTTTTGGTAAAATACTCTTAAAAATTAATTTCTACAAGAAAATCTGAAATGAAAACAATAAATCATAAAGAAATAGAAAAATTTTCTAGAATGGCTGAAGAATGGTGGGATCCTAAAGGAAAGTTTAAACCTTTACACAAATTTAACCCTTCTAGAATTCAATACATTAAAACTGGAGTAATTAACCATTTTAAAATAACATCTTTTAAAACGCCATTTAGTAATTTAAGTTTGCTTGATATTGGTTGTGGTGGAGGATTATTATCTGAACCAATGTCAAGGCTAGGAGCTAATGTTACGGCTATAGATGCATCAAAAAAAAATATAGAAATTGCCAAGTTACACTTAAAAAAAAGTGAATTAAAAATAAATTATATAAATACTTCTCCAGAAAAATTAAATGATAAAAAAAGATACGATATAATCCTAAATATGGAAATTGTAGAGCATGTTTCTGATCTTAAATATTTTATTAAATGTTGTTCAAATTTATTAAAAAAAAACGGAATTATGTTTATTGCTACTTTAAATAAAACTCTTAAATCATATGTATTTGCTATAGTTGGAGCTGAGTATGTCCTTAGATGGTTGCCAATTGGAACACATGATTGGAACAATTTTGTAAAACCAAATGAATTAAATAAGATTTGTTCTAATTTCAATTTAAAACAAAATCAAGAAGATGGAATAGTTTATAATATTTTTTTAGATCAGTGGAATATTAGTAGAGATAAGTCTGTTAATTATATTTCTTCTTTTATAAAAAATTAATTTTCATTATCTTTGATCCAAGGAATTGTTGTGGTTTCAATTCCTTCTTCATCTAAATCATTAATTTCTTCTTGGGTCGCTTTGCCATATATTGTTTTTGATTTTTTTTTATCATAATGCAAACTTCTAGCTTCATAAGCAAAATCCTCGCCAACGTAAGTACTATTTTCCTTAATAAATTTTTGATATTCAAGAATTTTTTTTCTTACTTCTTTTTTAATTTTAATTTTATTTTTATCAATTTGTTCAATCCTAGAAACGTTAGGTGACATAATCGATTTTGAAATTTTATATGATCCACAATATGTACACGTAATCAGTTTTTTTTTTTTCAAACGATCAAATTCTGATGAAGCCGAAAACCAGCTGTTAAAAGTAAACTTACACTTGTCACAAATTAAATTATATTTAATCATTATAATTATTTAGTTATCTTTTTAAATATATCAATATTAGGTACGGTAGTCTGTATTAATATCAATATAGTCTTTTGTAAAATCACATGTATACGCTATATAATTTCCTTCACCTATATTCATTTCTACATTAATTTCAATAGAATCCCATTCCATATATTCTTGGACAATTTTTTCATCATATTCAGAATTAAGTTCTCCATTTTTTATAATACTAAGCTCTCCAAATTTAATATTTAATTTTTTCACATTTACATTTTCTCCTGATTTTCCAATTGCCATTATTACTCTACCCCAGTTAGGATCTTCACCCGCGATAGCCGTTTTTATTAGTGGTGAATTGGCAATTGAAAAAGCAATTTTTCTAGCAGACTGATAATTTTGTGCTTTACTAATATTAATTTTTAAAAGTTTTTTTGCACCCTCTCCGTCTTTTATAATTTGCAAACTTAAGTTTAACATTACATTGTGTAATTTTTTTTCAAAATTAATTAGTCTTGGATCTAAAATATTTTCAATATTGGAATTATTTACTTTGCCAGTAGAAAAAAATGTAAGCATATCATTAGTAGATGTATCGCCATCAACTGTTATAGCATTAAATGTGCTATCGATATTTCTTTTTAAAAGTGATTTTAATATATTTGCAGAAAGATCTGCATCCGTAAAAATAAAAGCAAGCATCGTTGCCATATTAGGTGCAATCATTCCACTTCCTTTGGCAATACCATAAATTTTAACATTTTTTTCTCCAATTTTACACTCTTCAAAAGCTAGCTTTGGAATTGTATCTGTCGTTTTTATTGCTGAAGCTGCTTTTACCCAAACATATTTATTTTGAACAGTTTTTAGACTTGCTACCAAATCAGGAATTTTGTTTTTTATTTTTTCGACTGGATAAGTTTCGCCAATCACTCCTGTTGAGGCAAATAAAATTTGGTTTGGCTTAACAACATCATTTGTTCCAACCTCGGCTCTACTAGCTCTCAAAGTTAATTCTTTAGACAAATATTTTGATAATTCCCTAATGCTTTCAAATCCTTGCTTTCCGGTAAAAGTGTTTGCATTTTTTGTATTTATAAATAATGCTTTTACCAATTTATTTTTTAATTGAAGATTAAATTTGATATTTTCTGATACAATTTTTGATTTTGTATAAACAGAAGCATATTTTGCTCCCTCGCTAAAATAGAAAAGAGTAATATCATCTCTTCCATCACCATAAAGATCTGCTGTAATTGCAGATATTGAAATACCTTCTATATGACCTAGATCCTGAAAATCTCTCATTTTAGAAAGCTTATTTTTTACATTTAAAAAATTTTTTATATTTATTGCCATTATGTTTAAATTTATTAATAAATAACTATATAGATACTTAATTAATGAAATTCTACAAATTAAATAAATAAATGTTCAACCCCTTAAATTTTATTAACAAGATATTTAAGTCAGATAATGAAAAACAACTTAAAAGATTAAAAAATCTTGTAATACAAATAAATAATAAAGAGCATGAAGTTAAAAAAATTGCTCAAAATGAATTTCCAGTCAAAACTTTGGAATTAAAAAAAAGAATTAAAGAAGGAGAAAACTTAGATCAAATTTTGCCTGAAGCTTTTGCATTGGTCAGAGAAGCAGCTTTTAGAACCCTTAAAGAAAGACATTTTGATGTTCAACTTATGGGAGGAATAATTCTTCATGAAGGTAAAATTGCAGAAATGAAAACGGGAGAAGGAAAAACATTAGTTTCAACCTTACCAGCATATCTAAATGCACTTGAAGAAAAAGGCGTTCATATAGTTACGGTAAATGATTATTTAGCAAAACGAGATTCTGAGTGGATGGGTAAAATTTATAATTATTTAGGATTAAGTGTTGGATGCATTACTAGTGAATTAGATACCATTGAAAGAAAAAAAAATTATGAGTGCGATATAACCTACGGAACTAATAGTGAACTGGGTTTTGATTATCTTAGAGATAATATGAATTATTCATTATCAGAAATGGTGCAGAGAAACCATAATTTCTGTATTGTTGATGAAGTAGATAGTATACTTATTGATGAAGCCAGGACTCCTTTAATTATATCTGGTCCCGTAGAACATAAACCGGATCAGTACTTAACGGTAGACAAACTTATCAAAGATCTACATCCTTCAGACTATGAAATAGATGAAAAAGATAAAAATGTATTACTTACAAATATAGGAATAGATAAAATTGAAGGAATTTTTACTAAAGCAGATATTCTTAAAAATAATAATTTTTATGATCCAAAAAATCTTAATTTAGTTCATCATGTTAATCAGGCCTTGAGGGCAAATCATTTATTTTTTTTAGGTAAAGATTATATTGTTCAAAATAATTCTATAAAAATAATTGATGAATTTACAGGAAGAGTTCTTGAAGGTCGAAGATATTCTGATGGACTTCATCAAGCATTAGAGGCAAAAGAAAAAGTTGATATTCTTTCAGAAAATCAAACATTGGCAAATATTACTTACCAAAATTATTTTCGGATGTATAAAAAACTAGCAGGTATGACTGGTACTGCGGCAACTGAAGCAGAAGAGTTTTTTGATATTTATAATTTGCCAGTAATTTCAATTCCTACAAATGAAAAAATGATAAGAATAGATTCAAATGATAAAATTTTTAGAACAGACAAAGAAAAAAATAAAGCAATCATTGATAAAGTAATTGAGTGTAACAAAAAGGGACAGCCAGTATTAATAGGTACCACAAGTATAAATAAATCTGAAACTTATTCTAAGTTACTAAATGTTAATGGAATAAAACATTCTGTATTAAATGCAAAACAACATGAGAAAGAAGCAATTATCATAGCTGATGCGGGGAAAATTGATGCAGTAACTGTTAGCACTAATATGGCAGGACGAGGTACCGATATAAAATTAGGTGGTAAAAGTTTCAGTGAAAATAATTATGATGAAAAAAATAAAGTTAAGGAACTTGGAGGTCTATTTGTAATTGGAACAGAAAGACATGAAAGTAGAAGAATTGACAATCAGTTAAGAGGACGATCGGGTAGACAGGGTGATCAAGGAAATTCAATTTTTTTTATAAGCTTAGAGGATGATTTAATGAGAATATTTGGAGCAGAATCAATGACGAATATTCTTAGTAAACTTGGCCTAAAAGAAAATGAATCTATAGATCACCCATGGATAAATAAAGCATTGGAGAGGGCACAACAAAAAGTTGAGGCAAGAAATTATGATATTAGAAAAACTTTGCTTAAATTTGATGATGTGATGAATGACCAAAGACAGGTTGTATTTTCACAAAGAAAAGATGTTTTAATAGATGAAAAAATTTATGAATTAACGAATGGTTTTTTAGATGAAACAATCAACTTATTCTTAGCTGAAAAAAAAGAAATTCATAAAAATCCAAAAAATAAAAATATAACTATAAAAATAAAATCTTTATTAGGAAAAAGTATAGATGAAAAAATTTTAAGTAGTTTATTAAAGTTAAATGATAAAGAATTCAAAAACAAAATTATTGAAATATTCAACCAGAAAAGATCTGAAAGAGAAAAACTATTGGGCGAAAAACAAAATATTGAAATTGAAAAAAGAATTTTTATCCAAACTTTGGATACAAACTGGAGATCTCATCTTCAATATTTAGAACAATTACGTCAAGTTATTGGTCTTCGTAGTTATGGACAAAAAGATCCACTAGTTGAATATAGAAAAGAAGCCTTTAGCTTATTTGAAAATTTACTTGAAAAAATAAAATTTGAGGTATTAATAATTCTTTACAACCTAACAATAGTTGAAAAACCTATTGGGAGTGAAAAAAAGGAAGAACCACAACAGAAAATTGTAAATAATCCTAATTGCTTGTTGCTTAAACATAAAAACAATAAAATCTCAAGAAACGAAAAATGCCTTGTTACAGGAAAAAAATTTAAGCACTGCTGCGGCGCTTTATAAATAAAATAAGATTAAACTTAAAAGAATAACCAAAAAACAAATAAGAATTGGAATAGAAAATTTATTGGAAAAAAATTTTTGTTTAAATTTAAATAAAATTCCTTCATCAAGCGTCATTTTATCAGAGCTTTCAATATTCATTTTAAATCCCTTTTTTCTACCCATTGAAAGAAATTTTTGTTTTCTATGATTTAATATTTCTTCACCATCCAAATTAGAAAATTCATTTAAATTATTTCGTATTGATTTTTTTACTTCATTTAAAATACCAACTTTATCTCTATGGGCGCTACCACTTGGCTCGGATATTATTTCATCTATTATGCCTAATTCTAGTAATTCTTTAGCTGACAACTTCATTGCCTCTGCGGCAGCTAAAGTTTTTTTAGGATCTCTCCACAATATAGATGCGCATCCTTCAGGGGAGATTACAGAATAAATTGCATTTTCTAACATAATAACCTTATTGGAAGATGCTAATGCAATTGCACCACCTGAACCACCTTCTCCTATTATAATTGAAATATTTGGAACTTTTAAAGACATGCAGCTTTCTATAGATTTTGCTATCGCTTCAGCAATTCCACGTTCCTCACTGCCAGCTCCTGGATGAGCCCCTGGAGTGTCAACAAAAGAAATTATTGGAATATTAAATTTTTCTGCAAGTTTCATTAATCTTATACTTTTTCTATACCCTTCGGGTTTCATCATTCCAAAATTATGTTCAATTCTAGAATCTAAATCACTGCCCTTTTCTTGTCCAATTACCAAGACTGATTGTCCTTCAAAAACTGCAAATCCTGTTATTACTGACTTGTCTTCACCAAAATTTCTATCTCCCGATAATTTAATAAAATCTGAAAATAAATTATTAATAAAATATTTTGCTTTTGGTCTTTCTTCATGTCTTGCCAGTAAAGTTTTCTGCCAAGGATTTAGGTTGGAATATACTTCTTTTAATTTTAGATCTAACTCGCTTTGTAGTTCATTAATTTTATTAGTATCTACTTCAGTCAATCCATCACTGCTATATGGATCTTTTAAATTGTTTATTTCCAATTCTATATCTTTGATTTCAGCTTCAAAATCTAAATAATTCTTCATAATTTCTAATTTAAAATAAACTATAGTTTTAAAATAAGATAATCAAAAAAAATAAGGCAATAAAATGATTATTTATAATTTTATTATTGTTTTTAAATAAAAATTGACTTTAAATGCCTGGATAGAGGGATTAGCAGAGCTGATATGAAAAAAAAATACAAAAAAATAAAAAATTTATCTGTTTCGTTAGAATTAGCAAATTTTATAAATAAAGAACTTTTACCAGGCACGGGTATAATTAAAGATAAGTTTTGGTATGGTTTAGATAAATACGCTCACGAACTGGCTCCAAAAAATAAAAATCTTCTAGAATTTAGGGAAATTTTACAAAAAAAAATTGACATTTGGCATCGAGATAAAAAGGGAGAAAAAATTAATATTAAAAAATATTCAAATTTTTTAAATGAGATTAGATACTTAAAAAAAGAGGGGAAAAAATTTAAAATTAAAACTAAGAATGTAGATAATGAAATTTCTACAATAGCCGGACCACAGCTAGTAGTTCCAGTGATGAATGCTAGATATGCTTTAAATGCTGCAAATGCAAGATGGGG
>CAJVZX010000014.1 GCA_913020625.1 uncultured Pelagibacterales bacterium | reverse complement strand
CGGTGAGGCCTAGCCTGCTTTCCAGAGTTATTACGCACGGTCCTTTTGCCTGAGAGTTTCCGGGGTGGTTGCTCCTTCGGCGCCAATCAAATTGGTCTCTCCCGTATGAGACGTACTGTGTGTTAAATAAGATGAAATGTCAAATTATAAAATTATATAGATTTTTTACCGTAAAATGACTGTAATAAAATTGAAAAAATAATTGTACCACCACCTATAAGTACAATTGTTGGTACTACCTCATTTATAAATAGCCAGGCCCAAAAAGGTCCAAATACAGATTCTGTTAACATTAAAACACCAACTACAGCAGCAGGAGTGGTTTGTGATCCAATGGTAATTAAAATAAAACCAAATCCAATTTGAAAAAAACCTGCAAGAAGTGCCAAAAAGAGATCATGGAAAGAAATTGATAGCTTTCCAGCAATGAGAAAACCAATAAATGCAGCTGCAACACCTGCGGTAAATTGAGCAGGAACCATATCCACACTTGGATATCTTCTTACTATCATAATTAATACTGCAAAAGAGATTGGCATTATAAAAGCTACAATATTTCCAATAAATTGTTCGCTAGACTGAATAGATAGAGAGTTGCCAACTATCAATAAAACCCCTGACATTCCCAAAACAATTGAAATAAAAGTTACTAAATTAATTTTTTCTTTTAAAAAAAAATATCCAAATAAAGCTAAAAAAATTACCTCTGTAGTGATTATAAAATTAGTGTTTGCAACAGTCGTAGTATACATAGCAAACACATACGCTGCAAAACCAACTGATAAAAATAACCCCGCTATAAAACCGGGAAGTCCAGAATTATAAAATGATTTAAAAAAATTTTTTTTATAACTAAAAAGTAGATATAGAGCTACAATAATGGAGAAAAAAAATTGTCTCCAAAAAAGAATTTGCCATAAATTGGCTCCCTCAAATGATTTTACAATTGTTCCACCAAAACTTAAACATACAGCTCCCAAAAAAATCAGAATTGGTCCTGGTATTTTTCTTACTAAATTCATTTTATCAATTTAATATTATTAATAACTTTAGAAATGCTGTCTCGATAATTTTTATATAATTTTTCTGCTTCTGATAAATCTATACACTTAAATTTGATTTTTGTATTTGGTATTTTTTGTGCTAATTTATCATAGTCTACAGATGCAACATTAGCAATCTTGGGATAACCTCCAATAGTTCCGTAATCAGATAACATGATAATTGGATGGCCATCTGGTGGTACTTGAATAACTCCTTTAACAATGCCTTCTGATCTAATATTACTACTTTTAATATTTTCTAAACCAAAACCTTTTAATCTCATTCCCATTCGATCGGTTAAATTTGTAATTAAAAAATCTTCTTTAAAAAATCTATCTTGAGAATCTTTTGAAAAATAATCATAATTTGGTCCTATTAAAACTCTAATTTCATTATCTTCTTTGTAATCAATTTTTAAATATCTAGCTTTAAAGTTTTCGATATTATTCTTCTTAAGAAAAATTTTATCTCCACTATTTAATTTGTTACCATCATTTGGTCCAATTTTAGCTTTAGTATTCGTTGAAACACTATTCCAAGATTTTTCTAAAACAAACCCTCCTTCAAAAGACAAATACCCAAAAACGGATTTTTTTGTTATAAGAATATCTATTTGATCTTGATCCTCAATAAAATAATTTTTATTACAAACCCCTTCTATAATATCTTTATTTTTTTTTATTATTTTAAAAATAACATTTCCAGTAATACAAAAATTAGCATTTCCATTATGAAGTTTTATCAAAGGTCCTTGATAAGCAAATTCTAATACGCCTACTTTAAAATCATTTTTAACGAGCGCATTCGAAATTAAATATGATCTATAATCCATAGCGCCACTAACTGGTATTCCAAAATGATGTAAGCCAAATCTTCCTTTATCTTGAAAAGTTGAATTAATTCCTGGTCTAATTATTTCTAAATAACAATTATTTGACATTTAATTTTTCAAACTCCTTTAACGAAATTCTAATTATTTTTATTTGATCTCCAGGTGATAACACTGCTGGTTTCAGATAGTTATTTTTATCAAATATTTTTAGAGGAGTTTTTCCAATAATATTCCAACCACCTGGACTTTCGAAAGTATAAATATTACAAAACTGCTCAACTATTCCCACTGATCCTGCCGGAACTCTGACTCTTGGAGTTTTTAATCTATTTAAATATAAATCTTTGGATAGATCTCCAATAAATGGCATACCAGCGATAAAACCTGTCATATATACAAAATAATCTCCTGAAAGATGTTTATTTATAAATTCCTCATTCGATATTTTTAATTTTTCGCTTATGTGTTTTAAATCCAAACAAAAAGGTTCTTCATAACAAACTGGAATTTCAACTACTTTATTTTTTGAAGGAAAATTAATATCTTTATAATTAATATTATCTAAAAAAGTTTTTAATTTTTGATAATTAGTTATTTTCAAATCGTAACTAATTATTAATTTATTATATGATGGTGTTAGGTTTATAATTCCTTCTATTTTTTTTTTTTGAATTTCATCAGTTAAATATCTAAAAAGGTTAATTACTTTAGAATTTGTTTTTTTATTAACAATGTCTCCAAAATCACAATATAAAGACGTGTCACCTAAATTTATTACTTTTTTTATCATTATTTGTTATATTAATATTATACTTTCAAAAAATGGAAATTAACATTAATTGTGACTTAGGCGAAAAATCAAAGCATCACTCAATAAAGAATGATCCTATATTATTAAGCATAGTTAACTCTGCAAATATAGCCTGTGGATATCATGCGGGTGATGAAGCCACCATGAATGATACAGTAAAGATTTCAAAAAATAATAAAGTAAGTATAGGTGCTCATCCATCATTTAATGACCCTGAAAACTTTGGAAGAAAAAGACTTAATTTAAACCCAAAAGAAATAAATGAACTTATTATCAATCAATATAATATTTTACAAAATATTTGTAACAAATATGATGAAAAAGTGACACATATCAAACCTCATGGTGCTCTTAATAATATGGCATGTGAAAATTTTGAATTAGCAAGGATAATTGCAAAAAGTATATACGAAATCGATAAAGATTTAATTTTTTTGGTTCCAACAGGATCGGAAATGGTAAAAGCAGGTAAAAAACAAAATTTAAAAATTGCTTCTGAAATATTTGCAGATAGAAATTATGAAGATGATGGAAATTTAGTTTCTAGATCAAAGCCAAATGCATTAATTACAGATCCAGATATAGCAAAAAAACATATAATCAAAATGGTAGAAAATCAGGCGATAAATTGTTACTCGGGTAAACAAATACCTTGTGAAATAGATTCTGTGTGCATACATGGTGATGGTGTCAGTGCGTTGAACACTGCTAAAACTATAAAATTAGAACTAATAAATAATAAATTAGAACTTAAAGCACTAAATAAAATGAAAAAATTTATTTAGAAGGATTGAAAATAGATCCCAAACATGTTGGTATTAACGAATATTTAGGAGAACTATATATTTCAACAAATAGACTTAGATAAAGCTAAAGAAAGACTTAAAATTTTAGAAACTTGTAATTGTGAAGAGTATTCTGAACTTAAAAATTTAATCAATCAAAACTAATTTATAGATTGTATCATTTGTTGAGGCAGCCATAAGGCTATTTGCGGAAATAAAATTATAATTATAACTGCAAAAATCATTAGCAAAAAAAGTGGAAATGCACTTTTAGCAATAAATCCCATATCCTTGTTGGCCATTCCTTGAAGGACAAATAAATTAAATCCAACTGGGGGAGTAATTTGTGCCATTTCAACAACAATTACTAAAAAAACTCCAAACCAAATCATATCAAATCCGGCCTGTCTAACCATTGGTTCTATAATTGCCATAGTTAATACGACTGCAGATATCCCATCAAGAAACATGCCCAAGATAATATAAAAAATTGTAAGTACAAAAATTAATAGGTATGGAGATAAATTCATTTCTTGTATCCAAATTGCTAGATTTCTGGGAATCCCTGTAAAACCCATTGCTAGGGATAAAAATGAAGATCCTGCTAAAATAAATGCAATCATACATGAGGTTTTTGTGGCCCCCAATAAAGATAACTTAAAAGTTTCTTTGTTTAAGCTCTTTTGAAAAAAAGATAAAATTAATGCTCCAACAACCCCTAAAGAAGCTGCTTCTGTTGCAGTCGCAATCCCCATATAAATTGATCCAATTACAGCTACAATTAAAATAATAACAGGCATTAATTGAACTGAATCTTTGATTTTTCTAGAAAAAGAAAACGTTTCTACTACTGTAGGCATTACATCTTTGTTAATAATTGACCATCCAATGACGTAGAACATAAAAAAAATAGCAATCATAATACCTGGAACTATTCCAGCAATAAAAAGTTTAGCAATTGATTCTTGAACTGTTACACCATAAATAATTAAAATAATTGAAGGAGGAATTAATAATCCTAAAGTTCCAGAACCAGCTAAACTTCCAAGTAATAATTTTTCAGGGTAATTTCTTTTTCTTAATTCAGGAATAGACATTTTTCCAACTGTAGCAACGGTAGCTGCAGAAGATCCTGAAATTGCTGCAAACAAAGCACAACCTACAACATTTACATGTATTAAACCACCTGGTAGACGAGACATCCATGGAGCTAAACCTTTAAATAAATTTTCAGATAATTTAGTCCTAAACAAAATTTCTCCCATCCAAACAAATAATGGCAGAGCTGTTAAGGTCCATGATGAACTTGTTCCCCAAATAGTTGTTGCCATTGCATCTCCAACAGGTCTACTTGTAAAAATCAGCATCCCAATTGCTGATACTCCTATCATACTAATTGCTACCCAAATTCCTGTTCCAAGAAAAAATAATAAAATAGATATAAAAAAAATTATTAGAAATAATTCAGACATAATTAATTATTTTTTTTCTTTAAAATCAGCAAAATGAAATTATGTATCACACAAATAAAAAATATTGTTGAACCTATTGCTACAGAAAGCTGTGGTATCCAAATATATATTTCATCAGCTCCTTCACTTCTTTCGCCAAATTTTATTGAAAGAATTAACATTTTAATAAAATAATAAGATAAAAAACCAGAAAAAAATGATGCTATAAATAAACACCATAATTCTAAAAATCTTCTTATTCTATCTTTCGCTTTTTCTAAAAATAATGTGATTCTGATATGCCCCTTTTCTCCAAAAGTATAAGCCAAAGCTAAAAAAGAGGATGCGGCCATACTGTAACCTGAATATTCTGCTAAACCTCTAATATAAAAATCAAATAATCTAGATGTAATTCCTGTTAAAATAAATACTGCAACTAAAATTAAAAAAAGCGCGGCAATATATCCTGACAATCTATAAAGAGTTCTTAAAAAATTATCTATTTTACAAAGCATAAAAAAAGGCCGTTTAATTATACGGCCTTTTTTTTAGATTTAAAATTCTTTATTTAAAAGCAGCAAGTACGGCTGCTCCACGAGAACCAGCTCTTTCAGCCCATTCTTTAGACATAGTAGCACCTACTTCCTCAAAATGTTTTTTTAATGCTGTATTAACTTTTGCAACTTTCATGCCAGCATCAGCAAGAGCTTTTTTATCTTCTTTATTTCCTCTTTTAGATAAATCCCATCCTTTTTGTTCGGCTTTTGCTGCCTCTGACATAACTAGTTTTTGAGTTGCTTCATCTAGTTTGTTCCATGCATCTTTATTCACAATAACCATATTTTTTGGAAACCAAGCAGCTATATCATAAAAATATCCCACACCATTTTCCCAAATTTTTTTATTTTTACCTGTTGTAGGAGATGTGATCATACTTTCAACTGCACCTGTGGAAAAAGCCTGACTAATTTCAGCAGCTTCAATTTTTGTTGGTGCCATTCCAGTTAATTCTGCAATTCTAATTGTTGCTGAGTTATATGCTCTAAACTTTAAACCTTTTAGATCTGCAACACTGTTAATTTCTTTTTTACTATATAAACCTTGAGCAGGCCATGGCACAGCATATAAAAACACAAGTCCTTTTGCATCAAGACCTTTTACGATTTCAGGTTTTGAAGCTTTGTAAAGCCTCATAGCAGCTCCATAGTTTGTTGCTAAAAAAGGTTGTGAGTCAACTTCTAATAATGGATCTTCTTTTCCAAGAGCAGACATAAACCTTTCTCCAATTTGAGTTTGTCCAGTTCTTACTGCTCTAAAAATTTCTCCACCTTTATAAAGTGAACCACCCGGGTGAGTAACTATTGTTAATTTACCGCCACTTTTGTTTGAAACATTTTTTGCAAACTCCGTTGCATTTGCAGAATGAAAATTTCCAGCACCATAAGCAAGTGCCATATCCCACTTTTCTGCTGAAAATGCGAAATTTATATTTAATAACATTACAATAAATGCTACTAAAATTTTATTTAATAATTTCATAATCCCTCCAGTTTTTTAATTTTTCTATTTCATTATGAAGAACGATCAATTGCAATAAAAAAGTCCTTTTAATACACTACTTTTAATTGCATTAATTAAAAATGATAATAATATAAGGATAAGTTGATTGAACAATCTATAATACTAATTCAAATTATCTTTATTGATATCATTATGGCTGCTGATAATGCCATAATAATTGGTTTGATAGCTGCTAACTTTGCCCCAAAAAACAGAAAACAAATTATAATGTGGGGTGTTTTGGCTGCATTCGTATTTCGAATTCTTTTTGCAGTTTCGGCAACTTATTTATTTGGATTTCCATATATAAAAATTTTAGGAGGTATATTATTAATTTGGATTGTAAATGATTTAAGACAAGATTTATTTCAGTCAAAAAAAATAAGATCTCCAACGAAAGCATCAAAAGAACCGTCTTACATACATAGCGTTTATAAAGTTCTATTTGCTGATATCACACTGAGTTTTGATAATGTGATAGGCGTGGTTGGTGCAGCTAAAGATTATATTGGTTTATTAATTTTTGGTTTATTTTTATCTGTTGTATTAATTGGTGCTATAGCAACATATTTTGCTAATTATATTCAAAAAAATAAATGGATTGGGTATGTAGGTCTAGTTATTATTTTAATTGTTGCTATACAATTAATTATTGGAGGATTGGTAGATCTTGAAGTTTTGAGTATTAATGAAACTTTTGAAAAATATTTTTAATTTTAAAAAGAGTATTTTTTTGAAGGAAATTTTTTTTTAAGTATATCTTTTTTAAAGTTAATAACTGATCTATTTATAATTTTTTTTAAATTTACATATTTTTTAACAAATCTTAATTTAACTGTATTTAAACCTATCAAGTCATCAGTGACTAAAATTTGTCCATCACAGTATTTTGATGACCCTATTCCAATTGTAGGAATCTTAATATTGTTTGTAATCATTTTTGATAAGTTGCTTTCTACGCACTCTAATACGATGGAAAATACACCTGCTGTTGAAAGCAATATGGAGTCTTCATAAATTCTTTTTCTTTCAATCACTGATTTACCTTTATATCTAAACTTTCCTTTTTGTGTTTGGGGTAATAAACCGAGATGACCCATAACAGCAATTTTGTTCTTAGTTAAATGTTTAATTATTTTAATAATTTTTTTTCCACCCTCAAGTTTAACTGCATCACATTTGGTAGATTGAATTACCTTTTTTACATTTTTTAACGCTTGATTTTTATTTTGATATGTTTTGTAAGGCATATCTACAACTAATAGACTTTTTTTAACTCCTTGCTTCACACTTTTTGTATGATTAATCATCATATTTAGGCTCACTTCTCTAGTAGATTTCATGCCATAAAGCACGGAACCCAAAGAATCTCCTACTAAAATAATATCACAATGTTTGTCTAAAATTTCTGCCATATTTTTTGAATAAGCAGTTAAACAAACAATTTTACTTTTGTTTTTTTTACTTAAAATTTTTTTTATTTTGGAATTAATCATTCTAATTCTATAGTGCTTGGTGGTTTTGATGTAACATCTAAAACTACTCTATTAATACCTTTAACATTATTTATAATTTTATTAGAAATTGATTGTAAAAATTTCTTATCAAAATTAAAAAAATCCGCAGTCATGCCATCTTCTGAGGTTATGGCTCGAAGTAAACACATATATTCGTAAGTTCTATTATCACCCATTACACCAACAGTTTTTACAGGCATCAGAGCAGCGTAAGCCTGCCAAATTTTATCATACAATTTATTCAATTTTAAATGGTTAATAAACAGATAATCAGCTTCTTTTAATATTCTCACTTTTTCTTCAGTAACATTTCCAGGAATTCTTATTGCTAAACCAGGTCCTGGAAATGGATGTCTAAAAATAACATTTTTAGAAAGAGAAAGTTCTGCACCTAATTTCCTAACCTCATCTTTAAACAAATATTTAAGCGGTTCTATAAGTTTAAATTTCATTTTTTTAGGAAGTCCTCCCACATTATGATGTGATTTTATTTTAGAAGTTGGGCTACCAGTAACTGATTTGCTCTCTATTAAATCAGGGTAGAGTGTTCCTTGCGCCAAATATTTTATATTTTTAAATAATTTTGATTTTTTTTCAAAAACTTTAATAAACAAATTTCCAATAACTTTTCTTTTTTTTTCAGGATCATTTATGTTTTTTAATTTACTTAAAAATAATTTTTTGGCGTCTACATATATTAAATTAATTTTAAATTTCTTTTTAAATGTATTTACAACATCAATTTCTTCATATTTTCGAAGTAACCCAGTATTTACAAAAATACAAATTAAATTATTTTTTATTGATTGATGAATTAATTTTGCAACTACACTGCTGTCCACACCTCCAGATAAAGCACATAATACTTTGTGATTTCCTACTTCTTTTTTAATTTCCTTAATTAATGTTTTCTTTTGATCCTTGATTGACCAATTTTTTTTGATTTTACAAATAGAGTAAACAAAATTATTAATGATATTTAAACCTTTTGTAGTGTGACTTACCTCTGGATGAAATTGAACCCCATATATTTTTTTTTTTGTGTTTTCAATTATTGCATATTTGGAATTTTTACTTGATGCAATTATTTTAAAATCTTTTGGTAATTTATACACAACGTCTGCATGACTCATCCAAACATTATTAGTTTTTTTCTTATTAAAAAAGTTTTTAGTTAAAATACTTTTACTTTTTTCTTTAACTAATGCATTTCCAAATTCTCTAAATTTAGACTCCTTAACTTTACCACCTAGAGATTTTGAAATAATTTGGTGTCCAAAACATATTCCCAGAATTGGTATATCTAAATTATATATTTTCTTCTTTATTTTTATTAACTTATTATTCACATTAAACGGACCACCAGAGAATATGATTCCTTTAACGTTCTTTAATCTTATCAATTTATATAAATTATTGTGTTTAATAATCTCAGAATAAATTCCTGCTTCTCGTACACGTCTTGCAATCAATTGGGTAAACTGTGAACCAAAATCAACGACTAGGACAGTTTCAAGATTACTGCTGAGACTCATTTTTCGGCTCAAGATCTTTAATCTTTTCAGCTATTATTATTTTTTTACTGCAAAGCTTCGAACATACAAGTAAAAAAGTTTCGTTTAGTTCTTTAACTTTAGAAAAATTTGATTTTTCAATATTTAATTCAATTAACATATACAGCGCTTCTTCATTTTTTGGATTTAACAATAAAGTTGTGTCTAGATTTTTTTTTAATTCCTTATCATTTTTTTCTTCTTTATAAATTTTAGCCAAATATAGATATGATAAATGATCTTTTGGATTAAATACAATATTTCTTTGTAATAAAAATTTTGAATCTTCATAATTTTTATTATTATAAAGTTTTATTGCTTTATCAAAAAAATTTTCTTTTGCATTAGCTGAAGTATTTGAATTAACCAAAAAAACTGCAAATAAAATTAAATAAAAAAATTTAATCATTAGATTTTACTTTCATGTTTAACTTCATCTATATTATGAACCATACTCTCATAAAAACCTGCTTTAGTAATTTTTACAAAATTTGGTTTATTTTTTAAATTAATAATTTTTTTTGAACCTAAATACCCCATTGAAGACTTCAGGCCCCCGATTAATTGATAAATAATATCTTCTACACTACCTTTAAATTTTACTAAACCCTCAACACCTTCTGGAACATATTTTGATGTATCTTTATATTTTTTTTGAAAGTATCTATCTGCTGATCCTTTATTCATCGCTCCGACTGAACCCATTCCACGAAATTTTTTATATAACTGTCCCTTTTTTTTAATTAATCTACCAGGTGCTTCTACTGTTCCTGCAAACAAAGAACCTATCATAACGGCATCTGCTCCTGCTGCTAATGCTTTTACTATATCACCTGAAAATTTTATTCCTCCATCAGAAATAATTGAAACTTTATTGTTTTTAACCCCTTTTTTGACATCCAAAATTGCACTCAATTGTGGAACACCAATGCCTGCAACTAACCTTGTCGTACAAATCGAACCAGGTCCTATACCAACCTTTATTATATCAACTCCAAGATTTGTTAAAAACTTTGCAGCTTCAGCTGTAGCAATATTTCCAGCACAAAGTGTTATTTGATTTGATTTATATTTTTTTATTTTTTTTATTATTTCTGCAACTTTTTTACTATGGCCATGAGCTGTATCAACAACAATTAAATTAACTTTTTCTTTTAATATAGCATCAGCTCTTTTCATTTCATTAGGGCCGGCTCCAATTGCAGCTCCAACTATAAAATTTTTAGATTTAACTTTTTTAATTTCTATAATTTGCTTATTGATATCAATATTTCTGTGAATAACCCCAATACCACCTGCTTTTGCAATCGCTATAGCCATCTTAGACTCTGTAACAGTATCCATAGCTGAAGATAAAAGTGGAATCTTTAAGCTTAAATTTTTTGATAAATTAGTTTTAGTATCAACTTCAGACGGCAAAATCGCAGAATACTTTGGTGCCAAAGTAACATCATCGAATGTAAGTGCTTCTTTTATAGTGCCCATAAGATTGTATATATGATTCTTTAATAATTAAAAGCATATTACTTAAGATTTTTACAAATGATGTAATTTTCTTTTGATTCTTTTCTGCTTGATTTAGGCTTAAATATTTTTACATCCTTAAATATATTTCTAGCTTTATCAATAATTTCTTTAAAATTAGAACCCATAAAGATTTTAGAAACAAAAAAACCATTTTTATTAATAATATCTTTAGCAAAATTTAAAGCATCTAGACATAATTCCCCTGTAATTAAAGAATCCAGATTTTTATTACCTGTGGTATTTTGAGCCATATCAGAGACAATAATATCAATTTTATTTTCAAAATAATTAGAAATGTCTTTCTTTATTTTAGTTTCGGTAAAATTACCCAAGATAAAATTGGTGTTATTTATGGGATCCATTTGTTTGAGGTCTACAGATAAAATTTTCCCATTTTTAATTTTTTCACTAGCAACTTGCGACCAGCTCCCTGGAAAAGCTCCTAAATCCAAAAAAGTTTTTTTATTGTAAAAAATCTTAAATTTTTTATCAATTTCTATTAATTTAAAAGCTGATCTTGATCGATAGCCACGCATAATTGCGCTTCTTACGTATATATCTCTACGCTGTCTTCTAATCCAGTTTTTTGAAATTTTATTTTTCTTCAATTACTGTCTCTAATCAAATCTCAAACTTTTTGCTATTATATTTCCATCTAGAGTCTCAATATCTATAGTAACATTTTTATCTACTCTCATATCCTTATTATTTTTCCACAACCCAGCAGCTAAATGCATAATGCCAATTTTATTATTGGGCAAATAAGGCTCTACAAAAGTTCCATTAATTTCATCATATTTTGGCAATAAATTGCTTGCTATCCAATTACATTTTAATGGTAAAAATTCAGTTTTAATATTATTTATGTAAACACTAATATTTATTGCCAAACCTTCTGAACCAAAAATATTTCCTTTTTTAAGAGCAAATCTTAAATTATCTTGCCAAACTTTCCAGCAAGGAGAATTTTTTTCTAAAGAAAAAACACCTATATTAATGTGAGGAGCAAAGGCTAATTTTCTAGAAATTTTATTTGAAAAACCAGATTTTTTTGCATGTTTAAAATTTTGAGATTTAATTAAAGCTACTTTTCCAAATAACCATTTTACCTTTGATAAAATTTTATAACCAGGACCAATTGTTTGGGTAATACCTAGTTTACCCTTCTCACATGCTTTAAAATATAGTTCAATACATTCCCATTCATTTACCCATGCATCACAATCAATCCAAAGATATTTGTCATAATTTGGAAAATACTCAGGCAAAAATGCTCTTGAAACTTGGCTTTTAAGCCATTCTTTTCCTATTGCTTTAAGTTTAGAGACCTCAATATCCCAATTGGCTTTTTTAACTTCGTCAACCTTTTCTTTTAAAATACTAACTTGATCACTGCTTAATCCTGCATCTAATACACAAATAGAAATATTTTTACTTTGATTAAAATTTTTTATTGATGAAATAAGTTCAATTAGTAATTTGAAATAATTTGAATCTGCAAGAGTTACTATTGCATTTGATTTCATTTATAACATATCCTCTTCATCTTCATCTTCGATATAATCTGAATTTTTATGTTTGTTAAATATTTTTTTGTAATGAAAGGCGCTGATTGGTATTAACAATATGTATATTGCTCCTGAAATAAATAAAACTTGGAAAGTAAAAATAATAAGCAAACCAAAATATATTGCTATACCAAATAGTAAAAGACGAGTTGCTTTTCTAGGTATAACAATTTTTTTTAATGCATAAGTAGGAATTTTGCTAACCATTAATAAAGGAATAATTATAAACATTGCAGATACTATTTGAGATTTATATATATCAATAGAATAAAAATCACTTCTATCCAAAATTAAAGGTAACAAAAGTAATATTGCACCCGCTGGGGATGGGACACCTTCAAAAAAGTTATCTTTCCATGATGAGTTTTGATTAGAAGAAATATTAAATCTTGCTAATCTTAACACAACACAGACAACATAAGTAAGTGATAGGAACCAACCCAATTTTCCCATTTGATTTGCATGCCAAAAGTACATTATAAAAGCTGGTGCAACACCAAAGCTAATCGCATCTGTAAGTGAATCTAATTCTTTGCCTACTTTAGATGTAGCTTTAATTAATCTAGCTACCCTTCCATCTAAGCCATCTATTATTGCTGCGAAGGTAATTGCAATTATAGATAATTCAAATTTTGCATCCAAAGCAAATTTTATAGAGCTAAGCCCAATACATACTCCAATAATGGTAAGGATATTTGGTAATAAAGCTCGAGCTTTTTTTTCAGGAACAATTTTAATTTTATTGTGTAAATTTATATTCATTATTAAATTTTAGCTATCAATGTTTCTCCAGCTATTGTTGTCTGGTTTTCTTTTACAAGTGTTTTAAAATTTTGATAATAAATATCCAATCTGCTTCCAAATCTTATCATTCCAACTCTATCTCCTTGATTCATAATCTGGTCCTTATAACATTCGCATACGATTCTTCTTGCTATCATACCTGCTATTTGTACAATAATAATTTCTTCACCTTTATTGTTTGTAATTTTTATATAATTTCTTTCATTGTCCTCACTTGCTTTATCTAGTGATGCATTTAAAAATTTACCTGGTTTATAATAAATATCAGATATTTTTCCTGCGCAAGGCGTTCTATTTATATGACAATTAAATGGATTCATAAATATACTTACTCTAGTGAACTTTTTACTATTTAAATTTAACTCAATTGGTCCATCAATTTCACTGATTTGTGTGATCAGACCATCGGCTGGACTTACTAAAAAATCTTCATCATTAATTGATATCCTTTCTGGATCTCTAAAAAAATAATAAACCCAAATAGTTATTATAAGTCCAACAAAACCTAAAAATTTTGAAAAGAACAGCAAAACAAGAGTTATAAAAACTGAAATAACTATAAATTTATATCCTTCAGAATGTATTTTTGGAAAAATTCTATCAATCATAATCGTTTATTTGATAATTTTAGGTTATTATGTATAAAACCCAATAAATTTAATTAATAAGATGAAATTTATATAATGTCTAAAATTAGTGTCAAGAACCCAGTTGTTGAGCTTGATGGTGACGAAATGACTAGAGTGATTTGGGATTTTATCAAAAAAAAACTTATTCTTCCTTACTTAGATTTAAAAATTGAATATTTTGATTTAGGTTTAAAAAATAGAGACAAAACTTCAGATCAAATTACAATTGATAGTGCCAATGCCATTAAAAAATTTGGTGTCGGAATTAAATGTGCCACAATCACTCCTGATGAATTAAGAGTTAAAGAGTTCAAATTAAAGAAAATGTGGCGCTCTCCTAACGGAACTATAAGAAATATTATTGGAGGTACCGTATTTAGAGAACCAATAATTTGTAAAAATATTCCTAAATTAGTCCCTTCTTGGACACATCCAATTATTATTGGAAGACATGCTTTTGGCGATCAATACAGAGCGACTGATTTTAAAGTTCCTGGCAAAGGTAAGTTGGAAATTAAATGGACTTCTGAAAATGGTAAAGATGAAAAAAAATATGAAGTTTATAATTTTCCGGGTCCAGGCATAGCACTGTCAATGTATAATCTGGATAAATCGATAGAAGACTTTGCTCGTTCTTGTTTAAATTATGGTTTATTAAAAAAATGGCCAGTTTATTTATCAACAAAAAATACAATATTAAAAA
>CAJVZX010000013.1 GCA_913020625.1 uncultured Pelagibacterales bacterium | reverse complement strand
TTAATCATTCCAATGACAATTGCTAAAATGAATGATTGGTTCAAAATAGCATTGATTGCAACAATTGGATCTGTTTTGGGTGCATGTTTTGGTTATTTTATTGGTTATATTTTCTTTAATGAAATTGGAATTCCTATATTTGAACTATACAGAATAGATAATACATCTTTTTTAGAAGAAAAAATTTCTCAAGGCGGAGGAATAATTGCTTGGGCAAGTTTTTTAGCAATTGCTGCTTTTACCCCTATTCCTTTTAAATTACTTACAATCACAAGTGGATTTCTACACTTTAATTTAATTTTTTTTATATTAATTTGTTTGCTAGTTAGAGGCTTTCGTTTTTTTCTAATTTCTATACTTATTGGCAAGTTTGGTCCAAAAATAAAACTTTTAATAGAGAAAAAACTAATTAAAATTTCAATTATATTTACTATTTTGACTATTGGAGTAGCTTTTATTTTATATTTTTTGTTAAAAAAATTAATGTTAATTTAACAAAATATGAAATTTATAAAAAACTTATCAACTAAAAAAATATTTCTTTATTTATTAATTTATTCAATTCTTAGTTTAAGTTTTGTTTTATTTCTAGAATATGTTCTTAATTATAAACCTTGCCAATTATGTTTATATCAAAGAATTCCTTATCTTTTGATATTAATATTTTCATTCGTAGGTTTTTTTTTCCCAAAAAATATTTATTGGCTATATACAATAATGATTTTTTTTATTTCAAGCACAATAATTTCAGGATATCATTCAGGAATTGAATTTGGTTTATTAAATGAATCGTCTAGTTGTGCTTCAAATTCAATTGAAAGCTTAGATAAAACAAAGCTTTTGGAAAGTTTAAGCAATAGCATGCCAAACTGTAAAGATATTGAATTCAAATTATTTGGTTTATCTCTCGCGACAATTAATTTTTTGATTTCTTTTGCATTATCTTTTTTAATATATTTTAAAATAAATTATGAAAAAAACAGATAAAAAAATTTTAGAAGAAATTATCAGAGTTGATCATGCAGGAGAGAGAGGTGCTATAAAAATTTATGAAGGTCAATTATTGGCATTAAATACAATTAAAAATGACCCAAATCTATTAGAACAAGTCACTAAGATGAAATCTCAAGAACAAAACCATTACAATTTTTTTGATAAAGAAATTCAAAAAAGAAATATTAAACCAACTAAATTATTACCCTTGTGGGACTTACTTGGAGTAGGATTAGGATTTGGCTCAGTATTGCTGGGAAAAAAAGCTACCATGTTATGCACTGCTTCAGTAGAAGAAGTAATAGATAAACATTATAGCAATCAAATTGACAAACTTGAACCTGATGAAACAAATTTAAAAGATAAGATATCTGAATTTAGAGATGATGAACTACATCATAAAAATATTGCTTATGAGCTGGGAGCAACGAAAAATGGTTTATATTCAATTTTTGATAAGATAATTAAAACTGGATCTAGAATAGCAATTAATATATCTGAAAAAATATAACTACGGTTCTAATTCAACATCCCAATATAAATAATCCATCCAACTATCATGTAAAAAATTTGGAGGAAAGTTTCTACCATTGTAATGTAAATCTTCTATTGATGGAGAGTATGGTTTTTTAAATAAAATCATTCCAGATTTTTCATATAATCTCCCGCCCTTTTTAACATTACAAATAGAACAGGCCGTTACAACATTTTTCCAATTAGTTTCACCGCCTTTTGATTTTGGAAGCAAATGATCAAAAGTTAAATGTTTTTTATTCCCACAATATTGACAGGTAAATTTATCACGTAAAAAAACATTAAATCTTGTAAAATTTGGATTTTTTTGTGGTTTCACAAAATTTTTTAAAGCTATAACACTTGGTAGATTCATTTGAAAAGATGGACTTCTTATTATCCTATCATAGTTAGTTACAATACTTACTCTATCTAAAAAAACTGATTTCACTGCATCTTGCCAACACCATAATGATAAAGGGTAATAGCTCAAAGGACGGTAGTCAGCATTAAGTACAAGCGCTGGACATTTTTCTAATGGAACTTTTACAGACGAATTTAACATATATTTAAATTTAAACCTATTAAGTAATTAATGTCAACAAAACAAATTTTAAATTGTATTTTATTTATATAAATTATTTTTTATAAACTCTAAAGCTAAGCTGGAAGCTTCTGTAGAAATATGATGTTCACAATTTTTTAATAATTTTGTTTTAACTTTGTAATCTATTTTTAAAAAAAATTCTTTTGACTCTAATAAATGATCTGGTGAAACAATTGGATCCATATCACCATGCAAAAGAAATAGCTTGGGTTTTGTATTAATTCGATTTAATAAATTTTCTTTATTAATTATTTTTCCTGAAAATCCAACTATACAATTAAGTTCTTCTTTTAATGTTAAACCTGTGCTAATTGAAATCATACAGCCTTGGCTAAAACCTGATAAACAAATTTTTGAATTTTCTAATTCATAATTATTTTTAATCTCGTCGATATATTGTGTAACTTTGTCCTCTGCAATAAGAGATTTTTCGAATATAATTTTTTCATTTTCATTAGAAAGATCAAACCATTGATAGCCTAAATTATTTATTGAACATTTTTCTGGCCCATTAGGACAAAGAAAAATAGTATCGGGTAAAAATCTTGCCCAATTGAGAGTTAAAAGACTAATACTTTTTCCATCTCCACCGTAGCCATGAAGAAGAATAATCGCATTTTTAGGTTTTTTTCCTGAAATTGGATTAATTATGATTGTATCTAAAGAAAGTTTCATGTGTCTAATTATTAAGTTTTAAAATATTCATAATAAAATAATATGATTAAATAACAATATAATGAATAAAAAAAACATAACAGTTTGGGGGGCGAGGTTTAAACAAAAGACTTCAGATTTATTTCAAAATTCTGGAACATCTATTGATATAGATAAAAGACTTTATAACGAAGACATAAAAGCATCAATTATTCATGTAAAAATGCTTTCTAAACAAAAAATTATATCTATTAAAAATGCAAAAAATATAATTGAAGGTTTAAAAAAAATACATAAAGAAATTAAAAATAATAAATTTAAATTTCAAAAAAAATATGAAGATATACATTTAAATATAGAAAAAAGATTATTTGAAATTATTGGTAAAGATGCAGGATACATGCACACAGCCAGATCAAGAAATGATCAAGTGATTACTGATTTTAAATTATGGATGTTAACAGCAACAAAAGAAATAATATTTGAAATAAACTCTTTAATTAAAACAATTATAATTAAAACAAATAAAAATTTAAATGTAATTATGCCGGGCCTAACGCATCTTAAAAATGCTCAACCAATATATTTTTCTCACTATCTACTAGCCTGCGTTGAAATGTTTAATAGAGATAAAAAAAGATTTATAAGTAATCTTGACAACTTGTATGAAAATCCTTTAGGGGTTGCTGCGCTATCTGGAACTTCATATAAAATAGATAGATTTTATACTACAAAACATTTGGGTTTTAAAAAACCTACAAATAATTCTATAGACACAGTTTCAGATAGAGACTTCGCTTTAGATTTTTTATCTTCCTCAGCTATTTGTTCTCTACATATTTCTAGAATTTCAGAAGAGTTGATAATTTGGAATTCAGATGCGTTTAAGATGATTAATTTATCAGATAAAATATTAACAGGTTCATCAATAATGCCACAAAAAAAAAATCCAGATCCTCTTGAATTGTTAAGAGGTAAGTCAGGTACCAGTTTTGGAAATTTAAACGCAATGCTAACAATTTTAAAGGGCCTTCCTCTTTCGTACTTTAAAGACATGCAAGATGATAAAGAAATTGTATTCAATACTTTTGATAATATAAAAAAATGTATAAAAATTTTAAATGAAGTTATAAGGAACATTAAACCAAACAAAATAAGAATGTTAAATTTGGCTGGTGAAGGTTTTACAACTGCTACTGATTTTGCGGATTATCTAGTTCAAAAAAAGAAAATTTCTTTTAGAAATGCATATAAATTATCTGCAAAATTAGTTGATTATGCCGAAGGAAAGAAAAAAAGATTAGATCAATTAAAAATTGAAGAACTTAAAAAAATAAAATCTGATCTTGGAATAGAAGCACTAAAAGTGTTAAATGTTACTAATTCAGTCAATTCTAAGCGATCATTTGGAGGGACTTCTTTGTATAATGTAAAAAAAATGCTAAAAAAATATAAAAAGGAATTTAATGCTTAAAAATATTACCTTACTATTTTTTTTAATTATTCTTTTATTATCCTGTGGAAAAAAGGGAGATCCTGTTTATAAAGGACAATCATTAATTAAATACAGTATTGATCAAACTATAAAAGCCTAGAATATTTAAATGAAGTTTTTAAGTTATAAAAAAAAATTTTTTTTTGTTGATAAAATATCAATTGAGAAATTATCAAAAAAATTTAAATCTCCTTATTATTGTTATTCACTCTCTCAGATTAAATTAAACTTAGATAATTTTAAAAACTTATTTAATAAAAGCAGTCCTTTAATTTGTTTTTCTGTAAAATCTAATTCAAATATAAAAATTCTTAATGAACTTAAAAAAGAAGGGTGTGGAGCTGATGTTGTCTCAATGGGAGAACTTTCTGCTGCTCTAAAATCAGGAATAAAACCATCAAAAATTGTTTTTTCTGGTGTTGGTAAAACAGAGGAAGAACTTCTTTTTGCAATCAAAAAAAATATATTGCTAATAAATATTGAATCTGAAAGTGAGGCTATTCTTCTAAATAAAATATCTCAAAAAATTTCGAAAAAAATTTTTGTGGGTATTAGATTGAATCCAAATGTCAACTCAGGGAATATTAGAAAAATTTCAACAGGATTAAATGATGATAAGTTTGGCTTAACAGAAAAAAATTTCCTAAATTTATTTAAGAAAGTAAATAACTACAAAAATCTCACACTTCAATGTATAAGTGTGCATATTGGAAGCCAAATTTTGAAGATTAATCCATTTAAAAATACATTAAATGTTTTAGAAAAAATAATTAATAAAACTAATTTTCAATTCAAATATATAGATTTTGGTGGTGGAATAGGAATCCCTTATGAAAATAAAAATAATAAATTTGACTTAAGAAAATATAGTAATTTAGTAGAAAAATTTGCATTAAAACATAGATGCAAAATTATTTTAGAACCTGGGAGATTTATAATTGGTAATGCGGGCATTCTTGTTACTAAAATTACTTATATAAAAAAAACAAAAAATAAAGATTTTATTATTCTCGATGCAGGCATGAATGATTTAATTAGACCTGCATTATATAATGCAAGACATTCAATTGTACCTTCAAAAAAAAATAACACTAATTATAAAAAAAATATTGAATTTGTTGGCCCTATTTGTGAAACTTCAGATAAATTTTTAAATGTAAAAAAATATCAACATATAAAAGAAAAAGATTTTCTTTTAATATTAGATGTTGGGGCATATGGAATGTCACTTGCTTCTAATTATTGTTTTAGACCCAAACCTGCAGAAATTTTGATTAGCAAATCAAATATAAAAGTAATCAGGAAGAAAGAAAAAATAAATAAATTAATTATGAATAATTAAATTTTTCGCTTATCTAAATATGTTGAGATATTTTTTTTTTAATATTTTTTTTTATACTGGAGTAATCGTTGTAATGGTTGTTGCAATTCCTGCACTAATTATGCCTAACAATATAATTTTATGGTTAGGTAAAGTTTTAGGGAATTGGGCTGTTTTTTGTCTTAAATTTTTTTTAAAAACTAAAATTAATGTTATTGGAAAAGAAAATATAATTAAAAATGAAAATTTTTTTATTGCCTCAGCACATCAATCAATATTTGAAACTTTTTTTTTTCAAACAATAATTAATTCACCAATTTTTATTTTAAAAAAAGAATTACTCAAAATACCAATTTTTGGTTGGCACCTTAAAAAGATTAATTCGATTTCCATTGAAAGAAATACCACTACTAAAGAAAATTTAGGTTTTTTTGATACTGTTGTACAAACTATAAATGCAACAAAACGTCCTTTGATTATATTTCCTCAAGGAACTAGAACTCCTTCGGAAATAAAAGTGCCCTTTAAAAAAGGTGTTGCAAGATTTTACGAATATTTAAATATTAAATGTTTACCAATAGCCCTAAATTCAGGTAATGTTTGGCCAAAAAATGGCTCTATGAAATCTAATGGAGTAATTACAATTTCAATATTGGAGCCAATGAATGCTGGAATGGAAAAAAATTATTTTTTAAAAACCTTGCAAGAAAATATTTACAAAGAAATTGACAAAATTAATAATTTAAATAATTAGATAATAGATATCTTCTATAATTTCTTAACAATAATGAAAAATATTCTAGATGGTTTGATTAATTTAAGCTTTCATCGGCATAACTATAAATAAACTATCATTATCTGATGGATCTTTAATTAGGGCAGGAGAGCTTGTATCATTCAAATAAAAAATTATATTTTCAGAATCAATTTGTGAAGCAACATCTAATAAATATCTGGAATTAAAACTTATATTTAATTCATGATCAAATTTAACCTCTAGTTGCTCTTTCCCATCACCACTATTAGGATTGTTTACAGACAAATTGAGCAAGTTTTTTAAAAGTTCAAATTTAACACCATCTTTTTTATCGGAAGATACTGAAGCAACGCGATCTACTGAATTTAAAAAAATTTTTAATTTAATCTCTAGTTTTTTTTCATTATTCTTAGGTATAACCTGTATATAGTTTGGAAATTTTCCATCAATCAATTTTGAAACTAAAATATTATCATTAAATTCAAATTTAATTTTTGATTTAATGTTACAAATTTTTACATCCCCTTGATAATCATCAAGCAAAGAAGATAGCTGAAATATTGTTTTTTTAGGTAAAATAATAGGTTCAAAATTTTTTTTTGAGTCAATGCCTACTTTTGAAATTGACATTCTATGACTATCAGTTGCTGCTGCTGTTAAAAAAAAATTACCTTCTTTTTCTGTTTGATGTAAAAATATTCCATTTAAATAATGTCTTGTTTCATCATTAGATATTGAAAATTTACATTTATTAATTAATTTTAGCAATGAATGTGAATTAATTAAAAATTCATTGTCAGTAAAATTTTCATTAACCAAAGGGAAATCTTTTGGGCTCAAACAGTTTAAATTAAATTCCGATTTATCAGATTCTAGTTGAATTTTATTTTCATTAATTAAATTAAAATTAATTAAATTTTCTGGAGAAAGTTTTCTTATAATATCATAAATAATTGATGAAGATGTGGTTGTGCTTCCTTCTTTTTCTATTTTTACATTTTTTATTTCATGAATGAAAATTAAATCCAAATCTGTTGCGGTAATCTTAATAGAAGAATTTTTTGCTTCAATTAAAACATTTGATAAAATTGGAAGTGTACTTCTCTTCTCAATTACGCCTTGACAATAATTTAATGATCTTAATAACTGATCTTTATCTATATTAAATTTCATCTTTTTTATTATATAATATATCGCTCTTCAATTTTTCTAAATTTTTATTTAAATTTTCATCAGTCCTAAGAAGTTTTTCAATTTTTTTAACCGAATGAATAACGGTTGTATGATCCCTATTTGAAAATTCTCTTCCAATATCTGGCAAAGATTTAGAAGTTAAAGTTTTTGCAAGATACATAGCAATTTGCCTTGGTCTCACTAAATATCTTGATCTTCTTGGTGAAAGCATTTCGTTTTTGCTAATTTTATAATTATTACAAACAGCTTTTTGAATATTTTCAATTGTAATTTTATTTTCAGAAAAATTTAATAAATCTTTTAATATTATTTTTGTTTCTACAAAAGAAGGCAATTTGCTATAAATTCTGCTAAATGAGATTATTCTATTTAATGATCCAATAAGCTCTCTATTACTAATTCTTATTTCTGAGGCAATAAAATTGATAATTTGTTTATCTGGCTCAATGCTTTCTGGAAACGAAGTTTTAATTTCTTTAAGTTTACTGAGCAATATATTTGTTCTTAAGATTAAATCAGATTGTTGAATATCAATTACCAGACCACCTGATAAGCGAGACTTAATGCGTTCTTGAATTTTAGTTAGTTTATTTGGAGGTCTATCCGAAGATATAATAATTTGTGAGCCTTTATCAATCAAAGCATTAAAAGTATGAAAAAATTCCTCTTGCATTACTTCTTTTCCACTTACAAATTGAATATCATCTATAATAAATATATCCGTATTTCTAAAAAAATCTTTAAATTTTACCATTTCATTATTTTTTATAGACTTAATAAATTGATACATAAATCTTTCAGCAGATATAAACATTACTTTACATTTTTGTTTTAATTGAAGACCAATTGCATTTAGCAAATGAGTTTTGCCCATTCCAATACCTCCATACAAAAAAAGTGGGTTATAATATGAAATTTGTTCACAAACTTTTTTGCATGCCTCAAAAGCCAAACTATTGCTTGACCCTACAATAAAATTATCAAAATTTTTATTTGGATCAATTCTTGTATAAGCTAAACTAGATTTTTCAATGTAAGTTACATTGGATTGCGACTTTTTATTCTCTTTATAAACATTTTTTTCATTTATATCTTTATTTTCGAATAATCTATCTGGTCTAATTATAAAATCTACGCGAGAAATGTTTTTATTTTGTAATTTAACTATCTCAATTATTTGATCTAAATATCTAGAAACCACCCAGTCCCTTATAAATCTAGTTGGTGCAGACAAAACTATATAATATTGTAATTCCTCAACAAGACTAAGTTTTTTTATCCAACTTTCATATATATCTTTACCTATTTTTTCTTTTATGTCTTCACAGATCTTTTCCCAATCAATTGCTTTTCTTGTCTCTGTAGTGTTTAAATATTGTTTTGAAATAATATTTGTCATGAATAAATTTTTTTGAAATTAAGTTCTAAATAATATTAAATTTTATTCAAAGCAATTAATAAATCTGAAATAAAAAAAAAATTTAAAATCTATGAGTGAATTAAACTTTAAGCTGATAATTAATTTTTAAAAAAAATACAACTGTCAATAATATGCAACTATAGGAAGTTTTTTATTTACTAAATAAGTTAAAATTTTTTTTACAAGATCTATATATAGTAAAAAATATTTATTAATTATTTTCTATTTTTTTTTGAGAGGCTTTACAACTAAAACGCATTGTCAACTTAGGATTGTCCTATTATTGTCAACTTAGAATTGTCTTATTTAAGTGAATAAATTTTTTTACTAATCCTTGATATATTTCGAGAGGCAGTTTTTTTTTTGATTGCTCCTGTTTTAGCAATTTTCATTATTTGAGAATTTAATTTGGGTAATAATTTCTTTGCCTCATTTTTTTTTTTGCCTCTAATTAATGAATTCATCAATTTTATAACTGATCTATACTTACTTCGCCTCACTCTATTTGCAGCGGTTTGTAGCTTTACTCTTCTGACTCTTCGTATTGCTGATTTAGTATTTGGCATAATAAAATGAAGGTTTATATAGCCTGACTATCAGTTTTAATCAATAATAATATTGAATTAATTTTGACATTCTGAACAAAAAAAAGATGCCCTATTGCTAATTGTTATCTTTTTTAAAACACCATTACATTTAATTCTATCACATAAACTATTTTGCTTTCCATATACTTTAAACTTTTGTTGAAAATTTCCAATTTTACCATTTGTTTTTTTAAAATTTTTAATTGAAGACCCACCAAAAAAAATGGCTTTTTTCAAAACTATTTTAGTATTTTTTATTATAGCAAGAATATTTTTATCATTAAGTTTTGAAATTGATTTAAGTGGGTTTAAATGACAATAAAAAAGTATCTCATTTGCATAAATATTACCTATACCACCAACAAATTTTTGATTCATTAATAAATTTTTTACATTTATTTTTTTATTTTTAATAAATTTTTTAATATAAAAGAAATTAAATGATGAACTAAATGGTTCTGGACCTAGATTATTTAAAGGATTTTCATTTATAAAATTTTTGGTCAATAATTTAAAATATCCAAATCTTCTAGGATCGTTATAAACTAATTTTAATTTATTATTTAATTTTATTTCAATATGATTATGCTTTTCAGGTAAATCAGATGAATAATAAAAACTTATATTAGTGTTTATTTTATTTTTTTCTTTAATTAAATGAATGGTGCCTGACATTCCAAGATGGATTAAAAGTTTTTTTTCAGAATTAAAATGAAATATCAAATATTTTGCAACTCTTGAAATATTTTTTATTATTTGTCCAGTTAAAATTTTATTAATATTTATTGGAACTTTATATCTTAAATTTCTGTTATTAATCTTTATTTTTGTAATTTTAGCTGATTTTATATTTTGATTTAACGATTTTTTTAAAATTTCAATTTCTGGTAATTCTGGCATATAAATATTATATATAAATATATAATTTATTTAAAATATTATGAAATTAAATAATCAAAATAAAAGTGTTTTTGTTCAAAATGTTTTTAATCAAGTTTTTAACAAATATGATTTAATGAATGATATCATGTCATTAGGGGTTCATAGATTTTGGAAAAAACAATTTATTAATTGGTTAGCGCCTTTAAATAATAAAAAATTATTAGATATGGCTTGTGGATCTGGCGATATAGTTAAGCTATTTATAAACTATACAAAAAATAATTGCCAAATAGATGCTATAGATGCAAATACTAAAATGATTTCAATAGGCAAGAAGAAGCTTAAAAATTATAAAAATATTAATTGGAATATAGGAAATGCCGAAAAATTAAAATTTAAAGATAATACATTTGATTATTATACAATTAGTTTTGGTATAAGAAATGTTTCAAATATTAACAAAGCTTTAAGCGAAGCTTTTAGAGTGCTTAAACCAGGTGGACGGTTTATGTGCCTTGAGTTTTCAAAAATACAAAATAGTCATCTAGATAAAATATATCAGCTATATTCAAAAAATATTCCAAAAATTGGTAAATTCATTGTGGGTGACAGCAAACCTTATAATTATCTAATTAGTAGTATAGAAGATTTTTATAACCAGGACGAATTACTTGAACTTATAAAAAAAAACAAGTTTTATAAATCAGAATATAGAAATCTAAGTGGTGGAGTTGTCGCTATTCATTCGGCATGGAAGGTTTAATTTGATAAAAAAAACAATATTATTATTTAAAATTGGCAGAAAATTAGCTAAATCAGAGGCACTAAATATCATTTCTGAAACTTACAATCCTCCTTTTCTAATAAAGTTTTTTTTTCTAATTTTTGGTTTTGAATTAAGTAGGGATCCTTCAAGACATCAAAACAAAACATCTGGTCAAAGGCTTTGTTTATCTCTTCAAGAAATGGGAACTACTTTTATAAAGTTGGGACAATTTCTGGCCACTAGGCCTGATATTATTGGAGAAAATTTAGCAAAAGATTTAGAAACACTTCAAGATAAATTACCTGAATTTGAAAAAAGTGAAGCAACTTTAATTTTAAAAAAAGGATTAGAAGAAAATGTTTATAATAATATTTCAGAGTTTAGCGAACCAATCGCCGCTGCATCAATAGCCCAAGTACATTTTGCAAAAATTAAAATTAATGGGGATATAAAAGAGGTAGCAATTAAAATATTAAGACCATCAATAGAAAAAATATTTAATGAAGAAATTGATGCTTTAATGTTATTAGCTTCTCTAACTGAAAAAATTGTAAGCAAATCAAGAAGATTAAAATTAATTGAAGTAGTTCATTTGCTTAGAGAAATCACCAATCTAGAAATGGATTTAAGATTTGAGGCTGCTGCGGCAAACGAATTATATGAAAATACCAAGGATGATATCGGATTTAATGTTCCAAAAATATACTGGAACTTCACAACAAAAAATATATTAACTTTGGATAAAATAGATGGAATTTCAATACGAGAAAGTGAACAATTAAAAAAAAATCGAATTGATGTAACAAAATTATCAAAAAATATTATTCAACATTTCTTAAGGCAGGCTATCAGAGATGGTTTTTTTCACGCAGATATGCATCAGGGTAATATTTTTGTAAATAAAAATGGTGAAATAATCCCTGTGGATTTTGGAATTATGGGACGTCTTGACGATTTAAGTAAAAGATACCTTGCAGAAATTTTATATGGATTTACTCAGAGAGATTATAAAAAAGTAGCTAAGGTACATTTATTGGCCAACTTAGTTCCAAAAAATACGTCACTTAGTGAATTTGCACAGGCGTTAAGGTCAATAGGTGAACCGATATTTGGCCAATCCGTTAAGAATATATCTGGAAGCAAATTGCTAAATCAATTATTTGAAGTCACCGAAAAATTTAACATGCAAACTCAACCTCAACTACTTTTATTACAAAAGACAATGGTAGTTGTTGAGGGAGTTGCAAGAAAGTTAGACCCTGAAACGGATATTTGGGAAACATCAAAGCCAATATTGGAAAACTGGCTTAAAGAAACTAAAGATCCATTAAATAAAATAAATAAAACATTTATTAATACTTCTGAAGTTATAAAAAGACTTCCTGAACTTCCAGAAATTATGGACAAAGCAAATCAAGCATTGACCTCAATCGCTGAAGGCAAAATAACTCCAAATTCATCTACTTATTATTCATTAAAAAAAGAAAAACTCAAAATAAAATCTTATAGAAATAATTTTATTATTGCTTTTTTAATACTTGTAATATTTCTACTATTAGTATTTTAATTATACAATATGAATATTTTAAAAAATAAAAAAATTCTACTTATTATTTGCGGAGGTATATCTGCATATAAATCTCTTGAATTAATAAGACTTCTAAAAAAAGAAGAAGTTGAAATAAAAACTATTTTAACAAAAAATTCAAAAAAATTTATTACACCACTATCTGTTACTTCTCTAACCCAAAATAAAGTATATGATGATTTATTTAATGCAGAAAATGAAGCAGAAATGGATCATATTAGCCTTTCAAGATGGTGTGATGCAATTGTTATTGTGCCTGCCACAGCAAATACAATTTCAAAATTAAGCTTTGGAAAATCGGATGATCTCGCTTCTACTGTTGTTTTAGCATCTAATAAACAAGTTATTCTAGCTCCAGCAATGAATGTGAGAATGTGGACTCATAGAGCAACACAAGAAAATGTTAATAGACTTAAAAATTATGGATATTTATTTATTGGTCCAGAAACAGGTGATATGGCTTGTGGAGAATACGGTGAAGGAAAAATGACAGAACCCTCTCAAATAATAACCTATTTAACTAATTTTTTTACAATCAATAAAATAACTTCTAAAATTAAACTCAAAGCTTTAGTAACTGCAGGACCTACTAAAGAATATATAGATCCTGCGAGATTTATTTCTAACCAATCATCAGGAAAACAAGGATATGAAATTGCAAGATCATTGGCTAAAAGAGGTATTGATACAACTTTAATTTCGGGGCCAACAAATTTAGATACGCCAGAAAATGTAAACATTATAAGAGTTGAAACTGCAAATGAAATGTTTGAAGAAACGAAAAAAAAACTTCCGGCCGATATTGCAATATGTGCAGCTGCAGTTTCAGATTTTAAAATTGCAAATTTTTATAATAACAAAATCAAAAAGAAAGATAAAATGAGTTTAGATTTTGAAAAAAATATTGATATTTTAGAGTATTTATCTAATCACAATTCTTTAAGACCTAAATTAGTTTTAGGTTTTGCTGCAGAGACAAATGACTTACTAAAAAATGCTCAAGAAAAAATTTTAACAAAACATTGTGATTGGATAATTGCAAACGATATTTCAAAAGCTGAAATTGGTTTTGGTTCAGATTTTAATGAAGTATCAATAGTTTATAAAGAAAAAAATAAGCAAAATGAAACTATTTCCAGAAGAAGAAAATCTGAAATTGCTGAAATAATTACAGACAAAGTGGTAGAAAATTTTATCTCTTAACCATAAATGGTTAAAATATTAATAAAAAAAATTCAAAAAAATATTTCTCTTCCAGAATATAAAACTGAAGGATCGTCTGGTATGGATTTATTAGCAAGTATTGATAAAGCAATAACGTTAGCTCCAGGTGAAAAACAATTAATATCTACCGGTATAGCAGTTGCAATACCCAAAGATTTTGAAATTCAAATAAGACCTAGATCAGGATTAGCAACAAAAAATGGAATTAGTGTTTTAAATACTCCTGGCACAATTGACTCGGATTATAGAGGAGAAATCAAAGTTATATTAATTAATTTGGGAAAAGAATCTTTTATAATTAATAATAATGATAGAATTGCTCAAATGGTACTTTGCCCAATAATTAAAGGAGTGCTTGAAGAAGTAGAAGAGCTTCCAGATACAGTAAGAGGCAGTGGTGGATTTGGATCTACTGGAAGTTAAATTTCATAAAAATGCTATTAACAAAAAAACAAATTAAAAGATATTCAAGACAAATAATTTTAAAGAAAATTGGACCAATTGGTCAAAAAAAACTAATTAATTCTAGCGTTTTAGTTGTAGGCGCTGGCGGACTCGGTTCACCCATACTAATGTATTTAGCCGGTTTGGGTGTAGGAAACATTGGTGTAGTTGATCATGACAAAGTCGACTTGTCAAACTTGCATAGACAAATTTTATTTGAAGTAAATGATTTAAAAAAAGAAAAGTCAAAAATAGCATCAATAAAAATTGGAAAGATTAATCCAGATGTGAAAGTAAATTATTTTCAAAAAAAATTAACAAAAAAAAATATTAATAAAATTGCTAATAATTTTAATATTTTAATTGATGGAAGTGATAATTTTAAAACTAAATTTTTACTTAATGATTATTCTATAAAAAATAAAAAAATATTAATTAGTGGTGCAATCAATAAATTTGATGGACAAGTATTTACATTTAATTTTAAAAAAAAGGGATCACCGTGTTTAAGATGTTTTTTTCAAACTACACCTTCAGATGATTTATTGAACTGTGAAGCGGATGGAGTAATTGGACCAATAGCTGGTATAATTGGAAGTATTCAAGCAAATGAATTTGTAAAAGAAACTTTAAAAATTGGAAAATCTTTATGTGGATATATTTTGATTGTCAATGCATTTAATTTAGAATTTAGAAAAATAAAACTTAACAAAAGAAAAAAATGTATTTGCAATCGAAATTAAATTCAGGATTTGCTTTATTATTTTCATTTTTTATTTTTTTTTATATAACTAACGCCTCTACAAATGAAAAAGATTATTTTTTAACATTAAAAAATAATAAAGTTAATGTTAGGCAGGGGCCAAGTTTTGATTATCCAATAAAATTTATTATTAAAAAAAAATATTTACCTGTTAAAATTATTGATAGTTATGATAATTTTAAAAAAGTTATTGATATAAATAACAATAGTGGTTGGATACACGTTTCTCAATTATTTAAAAAAAAATCAGCTATTAATATAAAAAATAACTCATTAATTTTGAGTCAACCAAAAATCTATTCTAAACCAATTGCGAAACTTGAAAAGGGAAGATTGGTTTTAATAAAAAAATGTAAAGAAAATTGGTGTAAAATTAATGCTGATAACTTTTTGGGATGGATTAAAAAAGAAAATCTTTGGGGAAGATTTTAGTAAGAATCTTTCGACAAAGCTTTATTATTTACTTACTTGTCTTTCAAGTAGTTTAGCATTGTATTAACATCACTCACCTTGAATGGATCGCCGTCATTGCTTTCATTATTTTTTCCATCTTCGACAAACATTTTAACAACCTCGCCATTGTCGATAAATGCAGAATATCTCCATGATCTCATGCCAAACCCTTGTTTGG
>CAJVZX010000012.1 GCA_913020625.1 uncultured Pelagibacterales bacterium | reverse complement strand
GATTTTCTTGTAGTAGATTTTCATGGAGAAATTACTAGTGAAAAAATGGCAATGGGTCATTTCTTTGATGGTTATGCTACAGTGGTAATTGGTACACATACGCATGTACCTACTTCTGACTGTCGCATATTAAACAAAGGAACAGCATATCAAACTGACGCTGGAATGTGTGGAGATTATGACTCAGTCATTGGTATGGATAAAAATAATTCTTTAAAGAAATTTCTCAACAAAGATGCGAAAAAACATTTTCCAGCTATTGGTGAGGTGAGTTTAACAGGAGCAATAATTGAAGGAGATATAGAAACTGGACTAGCTAAATCTATTAGACAATTTATTTTTGGTGGAGTTTTAGAAGAGAAAAATTAAAATGGCAGGACATTCTCATTGGGCAGGAATTAAATATAAAAAAGGCAAGGCTGATAAGCACAGATCAAAAATTTTTTCTAAGATTTCAAAAGAAATTACAGTTGCTGCAAAACTTGGTTCTAGAGATTCTCAAACGAATCCTAGATTAAGATCAGCTATTCAATCAGCAAGATCGGCCAATATGCCAAAAGATAATATTGAAAGAGCTATTGATAGATCTGAGATAAATCAAGATACAAATTATGAGAATTTAAGATATGAAGGATTTGGACCAGAAAAAATAGCTGTGATTGTAGAAACTCTTACTGACAATAAAAATAGAACCGCTTCTAATATTAGAACAATTTTTCAAAAATATGGTGGTAATCTTGGAACACTAGGTTCTGCATCCCATAATTTCAATCAATTTGGAATAATCAGAATAAATAAAAAAGAAATATCAGATGAAGAAATTTTAGAATTAGCAATTGATGCTGGCGCAAATGAATGTATATCTGACAAAAATACTCATGAGATAATTTGTAATAAAGAAGAATTATATAAAGTTAAAAAAGTTATAGAACAAAAGATTTCAAACTTTATATTTACTGGCATCGAATGGATTCCATTGAATAAAATTGATATTAAAAAAGACAATCTACAGGTAATATTAAGTTTTTTGGAAACTATAGAAGAAGACAGTGATGTTCAAAATGTTTTTACAAATATGAAAGAAATAAATATTAATTAATGATTATTATAGGTATAGATCCTGGAGTTAGTGGGGCGATATGTATTCTTACTGACGGAAAGATAACAGAAATCTATGAGATGCCAACGATGATAGATGGAAAAAAAAATAAAAAACAAGTAAATGGCGCAGAAATAACAAATATTATTAATAAAGAATTAGTAAATGAAAAAGATATAAATGTTGTAATTGAACATGTTTCAGCCATGCCTGGGCAAGGCGTAACTAGCATGTTTAATTTTGGTCAGTCATTTGGAGTATTAAAAGGAATATGTGCGGCTCTTAAACTTCCAGTACATTTTATAAGACCTGTTAAATGGAAAAAACATTTTAACTTAATAAATACTGAAAAAGATGCTAGCAGAACCAAGGTTATTGAAGTTTTTCCCTATATATCATCTAAAATATCAAAAAAAAAAGATGCAAATAAAGCTGATGCAATACTAATTGCTAGATTTTTTCACGAAACTGTTGGAAATTCATAAATAAATAATAATTTTTTATATTTTTAAGGCCAAAATCATGACACATTTTAATGTACATTCAATTTTATGGAAGCAGAAATAGTTACACAAGCAGTTGGTTTGGGTGGTGAAACAGATTTTTCTTTAATCAAACTTTTTATTAGAGCAGATTTTGTTGTAAAGAGTGTAATTGTAGTTTTAATTGCAGCTTCTATATTTTCGTGGGCTTTAATAGTTGATAAATACAAGTTATTTAAAAAAATAAATCTTAGCTCGGACGAGTTTGAACAAAAATTTTGGAAATCTAAATCAGCAGAAAGTTTTTATAATAATATTCCAGCTAACTCAAATGATCCTTTGGCAAATATATTTAAAGCAGGGATGGGCGAGATGTTAAAATCAAAAACTAGAAGTTCAAATCAAAGTGAGAGAGTTAGTCGAATTTTAGAAGTGTCTACAGAACGAGAAATGCTAACTATCGAAAAATATTTTACTTTTCTTGCAACAGTCGGCTCTACAGCACCATTTATAGGATTGTTTGGCACTGTTTGGGGTATAATGAATTCCTTTCAATCAATAGCAATTTCAAGAAATACAAGTTTGGCAATAGTTGCACCAGGAATAGCAGAAGCTTTATTTGCTACTGCTTTAGGTTTATTGGCAGCGGTCCCTGCAGTTGTTGCGTATAATAAATTTAATAGTGATGCTAAAAAATATTTACAAAAAATAGAAAATTTTTCAAAACGTTTTTTGTCTATTTTATAAGATAAATAAATGGCATTTAAAATTCATCGTTCATCAAAAGATCCTATTAGTGAAATAAATGTAACACCATTTGTTGATGTGATGTTAGTTTTACTAATTATTTTTATGGTTACAGCACCTTTTTTAACAGTTGGTGTTCAAGTAGATCTTCCAGAAAGTTCAGCAGATTCTTTGCCAGATGAACAAGAGCCTTTAACACTATCAATTAATTCTAAAGGTGAAATTTTTATACAAGAAAGTCAAGTTGAGTTCGATAAAATCATAGCTAAGATTTTAGCCATAGCAAAAAATAGAACAGATACTAGAATTTATGTAAGAGGTGATAAAACAATTAATTATGGACGAGTTTTAGAAATAATGGGCATGTTATCTGGATCTGGATTTACCAAAGTTGCTCTTATTTCTGAGCCATACAAAGAAAGATAAAAATATTATTAAATGACTAAAAGTATTTTTATATCTACTTTTTTTCATATCTTTATGATTATATTAACTGCATTAAGCTTACCCTTTATGAGAAGAGCACCATTGGATTTACCAGCAATTGTTTCAGTAGAATTTATACAGATTGGTGATAAAACGAATTTACCTTTTGCTCCTAAAGCAAAAAAAATATTAGAAAAAATTAAAAAAGAACAAGAAAGAGTTGTTTCTGAACAAGCTCCTCCAAAATTAGTAAAAAAAGAGAAACCTGATGCAGTTCCTTTACCAAAGGAAAAAATTAAAAAAAAAGAAAAAATAAAAAAAAATAAGCAAAATCCAGAAAAGATTGAAACTGAAATTAGGCAAGTTTCTGAGTTTGAAAAAAAAGAAATATTTGATCCAAACCAAATTGCAGCTTTAATTGACAAATCTAAAGAAGAAACTGCCGAAGAAATAAAAAAAAATAATAAATTAACCCAAAGTCAAGATAAAAGTATAGTTAGTTCGGGTTTAACATTAAGCGAAGAGGACGCATTAAAAGCACAAATATTTGGATGTTGGAGTGTACCTTTAGGACTACCCTATAATGAGGATCTTTTGGTGAGAATAAAATTAGAACTTAATCCCGATGGATCAATAGTTAATACTGAAATATTAGATCATGCAAGAATGAATAAACCAGGGCAAAGCTTTTATAAAGTTTTGGCGGAAAGCGCTTTAAGAGCAGTGAAATTATGCCAACCATTGAGAGTTCCAGCAACGGGATTTGAAAGATGGAAAGATTTACAATTAAATTTTGATGCTAATGAAATGTTAAAAGGATAACAATAGTAATATGAAAAAAAAAATTGTTACAATTATCTCATTTTTTATTTTTTTTAGCTTCAATTCGCATGCATTAATTGAAGTAGATATTACGAGAGGAAACCTTAACCCTTTACCAGTAGCAGTTTCGCCATTATTTATTGATAGTACTTCAGAAAATAAAATTTCTAAAGAGTTAGGAAATTTAAACATTGGATTAGAAATATCAACAATTATAGAAAATAATCTTAAAAAAACCGGTTTATTTAATCCATTAAATCAAGATGCTTTTATTCAAAAACCAGACATTGCACATTTAAAACCAAGATTTGAAGATTGGCAATTAATTAAAGCACAAGCATTAATAACAGGCAAAGTAGAAATGCTTGAAAACAATTTAAGAATAGAATTTAGACTGTGGGATATTTTAGCAGGAAGAGAAATGTTGGCACTAGCTTTTACAACGGTTCCCAATAATTATAGAAGAGTAGGGCATATAATTACTGATAAAGTTTATCAAAGATTAACAGGTGAGCAGGGATATTTTGATACAAGAATTATTTATGTAGCGGAAGAAGGACCCAAAACTCAAAGAATAAAAAAATTAGCAATTATGGATCAAGATGGAGCTAATACAAAGTATCTTACCTTAGGAAATGAGTTAGTTTTAACTCCTAGATTCAATCCAACTAATCAGATGGTGACATATTTATCTTATTTTAGAAATTTACCTCGTGTGTATTTACTTGATATAGAAACTGGAGTTCAAGAAGTAGTTGGAACTTTTCCTGGAATGACTTTTGCGCCAAGATTTTCTCCAGATGGAAAAAAAATTATTATGAGTTTTGCAAAAGATGGTAACTCAGATATTTATACTATGAATCTAGAAAGCAGAGAAGTGGAGCAAATTACAGATCATCCCTCAATTGATACTTCACCATCTTATTCACCCAATGGAAAATTTATTACATTTAACTCAGATAGAAGTGGTTATCAGCAAATTTATGTAATGAGGAGCGATGGATCAAATGTAAAGCGTATATCTTTTGGAACAGGAATATATGGAACACCAGTATGGTCTCCACGTGGAGATTTAATTGCTTTTACAAAACTTCATAAAGGAAAATTTTATATAGGTGTAATGAGAATAGATGGAAAAGGAGAGAGGCTTTTAACAGAAAATTATTATCAGGAAGCTCCATCATGGTCACCAAATGGCAGGGTATTGATTTTTTATAGAGAAACTAAATCGGGAGATCAAGGTGAAGGTTTTAGTGCAACCCTATGGTCTATTGATTTAACAGGTTATAATGAACGAAAAGTTGAAACTTTAACAGATGCATCCGACCCATCTTGGTCATCTTTATTAACAAAGTAGGCATTATTTGATTGAAATTAACACTTGAAACATCTATTTAAGTTTGAAATATTAAACAAAAGTTTATTAAATTAAGCAAATTGAGGAGATCCTGATAATGAATTTTAAAGTTTTTATAAGAAACATTTTTATAGTTATGGTTGCTACATTAATGTTGTCGGCTTGTGCAACAAAAACAGCAACTTTACCAGGCCAAATACAAGGTGATGTTTATACTGGAACAGATACAGTTGAGTACCTAGCTAAAGGAGTACCAGATAGAGTTTTTTTTGCTACAAACGAGTCAGTTCTAACAACAGCTTCAAGGGATACATTAAGAAAACAAGCTGCTTGGATGAGAGCAAATGATTCTTTGAGTTTTACAATTGAAGGACATGCAGACGAAAGAGGAACTAGAGAATATAACTTAGCTTTGGGCGAAAGAAGAGCAAATGCCGCAAAAGATTATTTAATGACTTACGGAATATCTGGCAACAGATTATCTGTGATTAGTTACGGAAAAGAAAGACCAGTTAACTCAGGTTCAAATCCACTAGCATGGTCTCAAAATAGAAGATCGGTAACTGTTAAAGCAAATTAATATAATTTAAAAAATTAAAAAAGACCTCAGCGCAATAGGCGCTTAGGGTCTTTTTTTTGCCATTATTTTAACTATTATAAAAATAATGAGATCAACAAAAAAAATAATTATATTTACAGCACTATTTTTAATCTTTTTTTTTAGGGCCTCAAATCTTTTTGCAGAAGATATAATTGAAACATTAAACATAATTCAAAAAGATTTAAAGACACTTGAAAAAGCCGTTTATTCTGGAAATACTATTTCTTCAAGTGAAGGTTTAAATTCTGAAAATACTTACTCTGAAGATGCATTAACAAGACATCTTTTAAAATTATCAGATATTGAAAAGCAATTTCAAGAACTGACTAATAAATTTGAGGAAATCAATTTTAAAATTGATAAGCTTTCTAATAGATTATCTAAAATCCAATCTGATAATCAGTTAAGATTTCAAGACTTAGAAAAATTTGTGCAATCAGGAGAGGTAATCAAATCAACTCTTTCAGCATCAAAAAAAAAAGAAAAATTACCAGGATCATCTCAACCACAAGACCTTGGAGCTATCTCTGCTTATGATACACAGAATACTGGATCAACCCAGGAAACGCAGTCTATTGAAGTTACTGGATCTGTGGTTACAGAGACATTTGTAAACGAAGAAAAAATTTTACCCCAAGGATCTCCCGAAGAACAATATGATTTTGCAACGAGCTTTCTTAAAGTTGGAGACTATAATACTGCAGAAATTGCTTTAAGAGAATTTGTAATAACGAATAATGAACATGATTTAGCTGGTAGCGCGCAGTATTGGTATGCAGAAACTTTTAGAATTAGACAATTGTTTACAGATGCCGCCTCAGCTTATTTGGAAGGATATCAAAAATATCCTAAAAGCTCCAAAGCTCCTATAAATTTATTAAAACTTGGTGTATCTTTAGTGCAAATTGGAGAAAAAGACCAAGGCTGTTCAATGATAACTGGTGTAGTTAAACAATATCCAAAAGCAAGCCAATCTGTTCTTCAAAAAGCTAAATATGAAGAAAAAAAATTCGACTGTCCAGTTAGTAAAACATAAAAATAATTATCTAAAAGATAAAAAAATTAAAAAAATATATAAAATATTTAAAAATATTTTATTTAAACATATTAAATATGAAAGTTTCTGTATAGGGGTATCAGGGGGCCCTGATAGCTTAGCTCTAGCTTACTTGAGCAAAATTTATTCTAAAGAATTTAAAACAAAATATAGAGTTCTAATTGTAAATCACAGGTTGAGAAAAGAATCTGCAAAAGAAGCTAAAGAAGTAAAATCTATTCTATTAAAAGAAAGAATTTTATCAAAAATACTAAAATGGAAAGGAGAAACTCCAAAATCAAATATACAATCAAATGCAAGACAAATTAGACACGGATTATTACTAAAAGAATGTTATTCTCTTAAAATTAAAAATTTAATTTTAGGTCATCAAATGAATGACTTTATTGAAAGTTTTTTAATAAGATTATTTAGAGGAAGTGGTTTAAAAGGACTTACGTCATTCAATCAGGTTTCGTTCCTAAATAAAAATAATCAAAAAATTATTAGACCATTAATAACTATCAAAAAAAAGGATTTAATTTATATTTCTAAAAAAATTTTTGGAAAATACATAGTAGATCCTACAAATTTTAATGAAAAGTATTTAAGAACCAGAATAAGGAATCATATAAATAATTTTAAATCCGATGGGCTAGACATAAATAAAATAAAATTAACTATTAAAAATTTACAAATTGCAGAAGATTCTTTAGATTATTATTTTCAAAAATCAATTCAAAAATATGTAAGACAGATTAATCAGAATAAGTGGCTTATTAGCAATAAAATTTTAGATCAAGAGAGTAAGGAAATTATATTTAGAGCAACAGGATATGTAATTAGCAAAGTTGGGAATACATATTATTCTCCTAGGGGGAAAAATCTGCAAAATTTGATTGAAAAAATGAGAAACACCAAACCTCTCAAAGTAACTCTTGGAAAATGCATAATTGAGAGAGTAAAAAATTCTTTTATTATTAGTAACGAGTTTAAAATTTGAATTTGCTAAAAAACTCAAGTATATACGGCAATTTTGTCACTTGTTTATTTGAAAATAATTCTTATTTTAATAGGATATATATATAAATAAATATGAACTTTAAAAATTTAGCAATGTGGGCCATCATAGTTTTTTTGACTATGGGTTTATATAATTTGTTCAAAAATCCACAAAATACTAGTTCGCAGAATAATAATATTACTTTTTCAGAATTTCTTGAAGAAGTAGATAATGGAAGAGTTGTACAAGTTAATATTCAAGGCAACAGTATTAAAGGTGTATATTCTAATGGAAAAAATTTTAATACATATTCGCCCAATGATCCAAATTTAATTGAAAAACTTACTGAAAAAGGCGTAAGCATTTCAGCTTCTCCAATTGATGAAAAAATGCCATCATTATTAGGAGTACTTTTGTCATGGTTCCCAATGTTGTTACTTATCGGAGTTTGGATTTTTTTCATGAGACAGATGCAAGGTGGAAAAGGTGGAGCAATGGGCTTTGGAAGATCTAAAGCAAAATTGATGAGTGATATTAGGAAAAAAGTATCTTTCAATGATGTTGCGGGCATTGATGAAGCAAAAGAAGAAGTACAAGAAGTTGTAGAATATTTAAAAAATCCTAAAAAATTTATGAAACTTGGTGGAAAAATACCTAGAGGCGTACTACTTGTGGGTTCTCCAGGAACTGGAAAAACATTATTGGCAAGAGCGATTGCTGGAGAAGCAGATGTTCCTTTCTTTACAATATCTGGATCAGACTTTGTAGAAATGTTTGTTGGTGTAGGCGCATCAAGAGTAAGAGACATGTTTGAACAAGGAAAAAAAAATGCACCATGTATAATTTTTATCGACGAGTTAGATGCGGTTGGAAGGAGCAGAGGTGCTGGACTAGGTGGAGGTAATGATGAAAGAGAACAGACACTTAATCAAATTCTTGTAGAAATGGATGGTTTTGAAACAAATGATGGTGTAATTATAATTGCAGCAACCAATAGACCTGATGTATTAGATCCGGCGTTATTAAGGCCTGGTAGATTTGATAGACAGGTAATTGTTCCATTACCGGATATTGTTGGGAGAGGAAAAATATTAAAAATACATTCTAAAAAAATTTCAATAGGTCCCAACGTAAAGCTTAAAATAGTAGCAAAAGGAACACCGGGATTTTCAGGAGCTGATTTAGCTAATTTGGTAAATGAGGCCGCATTATTAGCGGCAAGAAAAAATAAAAGAATTGTTACAATGCAAGAATTCGAGGAAGCTAAAGATAAAGTTATGATGGGTCCTGAGAGAAAATCAATGGTTATGACTGAAGAGGATAAAAAATTAACAGCCTACCATGAGGGTGGGCATGCTATCGTTGCTATAAATGAAAAGGCCTCAGACCCTATACATAAAGCCACAATTATACCCAGAGGAAGAGCATTGGGTGTTGTTTGGACCATTCCTGAAAGAGATAAATATTCTCACTCAAGAGAATATTTAGAGGCAAATATATCGAAAGCAATGGGTGGTCGGATTGCAGAAGAATTAATTTTTGGACATGACAAAGTTACTTCTGGAGCTTCTTCAGATATCCAAATGGCTACCAAATTAGCAAAAGATATGGTGACTAGATTTGGAATGAGTGATCAACTTGGCCCTTTAACATATGGTGAAAATGAAGATGAAGTTTTTCTTGGAAGATCAATAACAAGGCATCAACAAATGTCCGAAGAAACTGCTAAAAAAATTGATACAGAAATAAAAAGAATAGTAGAAGAGGGTTATAAAAAAGCAAAAAAAATACTAACAGAAAAAATAGATGATCTACATAAATTGGCAAAAGCTTTATTAGTTTATGAAACTTTAAGTGGAGAAGAAATAAGCGATATAATTTTTAAAAATAAATACCCAGAAAGAAAAGAAGTTGAAGATTTAAATGAAGAGGAAACATCATCCGCTTTAGGTTCCTTGGGTCTTAAACCAAAACTTGTACATTAAGTTGCATGGATGAGAGAATATTACACAAGAGCGTGTAGTTTCATTTATGGGTTGCAAGCAAAAAAATTAATTTTACAAAAAAAAGCCTTACCACTTAACTCAAGAAAAGATATTGCATTTAATTCTATAGAGTTAATACGAAGAAAAAATAAAAAAATTTACACAAAATTAATTAAGATTGAGCATTTATCTAATTTAAATTCAAAAATAAAAAAAAGAATACTAGCAGACTTAAAAAAAATTCAATCTAAAAAAAAATTTTCAAAATTAAATTTTACAAATGAACCATTATTGATGGGTGTTTTGAATATTACTCCAGATAGTTTTTCTGATGGAGGAATCTATTTTAATAAAAAAAAAGCGATAAAAAATGCAGAATTTTTAATAGATTCTGGAGCAAATATTATTGATATTGGTGGAGAATCTACCAGACCAGGTTCTAAAGAAATAAACCCATTAGTCGAATGGAATAGAATAAAAAAAATAGTAAAATTTCTAAGAAAAAAATTTCCAAAATTAAATATTTCATTAGATACAAGAAAATCTCTAGTCATGAAAAATGGATTGAAAATGAAAATAAATATAATTAATGATGTATCTGGATTAGAATTTGATCAAAATGCAATTAAGGTGATCAAAGAATTTAATTCTCCATTCATAATACATCATATGCAGGGCAAACCACAAACCATGCAAAATATGCCCAAATATAATAATGTGTTACTTGATATTTATGATTTTTTTGAAAAAAAAATAATTTTTTTAAAAAAACAAAATGTCAAAATTAATAATGTAATTTTAGATCCTGGAATTGGATTTGGTAAAAATTTGAAACATAATTTGATCCTCATGTCTAAGATTTCTCTATTTCATTCTTTGGGTTTTCCTTTAATGATAGGCACATCTAGAAAAAAATTTATTAATCAAATATCTGAAAAATATGATACTAAAGAGAAGATTGGTGGAACCCTATCTTCAGTTTTGTATACTTTATCTCAAGGAGTGCAAATCTTTAGAGTTCATAACGTTAAAGAGGTAAAACAAGGAATATTAATATTTAAGAAATTGTTATTAAATTAATGAAAAAAAAATATTTTGGTACTGATGGTATTCGTGGAACTGTAAATCAAGGAAATATAAATGGAGAGAAGTTTTTTAAGTTTGGTTTAGCAGCAGGTACTTTTTTTAAAAATCAGAAAAAAACTAAGCAAACCGCAATAATTGCAAAAGACACAAGATTATCAGGCTATACTTTAGAGCCAGCTTTAGTTTCTGGGCTAGTTTCCACAGGGATGCATGTTTTTACGCTGGGACCATTACCTACCAATGGACTTGCAATGCTGACAAAATCTATGAAAGCTAATATGGGAATTATGATTACAGCTTCGCATAATCCTTATCATGATAATGGGCTAAAACTATTTGGCCCTGATGGTTTGAAATTATCAGATAAAATTGAAAAAAAAATTGAGAGTTTAATTGATACAAGAATTTCAAAACAACTTTCAAAACCACATGCCTTAGGAAGAGTAAAAAGATTAGAAGATGGTAATGAAAAATATATAAAAATTCTAAGAAAAAACTTTCCTAAAAATTTTAATTTAAAAGGAATAAAAATTGTAATTGATTGTGCCAATGGAGCAGGCTACAAATCAGGACCAAAATTACTGTCCTTACTAGGTGCAAAAGTGATTTCAATAGGAACAAAACCAAATGGATTAAATATTAATAACAAATGTGGTTCTACGTTTCCTTACAAAATTCAAAAAGCTGTTAAAAAACACAAAGCAAAACTAGGCATTTCTTTGGATGGGGATGCGGATAGAATTATAATGTGTGATGAAAAAGGAAAAATTATTGATGGAGATCAAATAATAGCAACATTAGCAAAAAGATGGAAAAACAAAAAAATGCTAAGAGGTGGTGTTATTGGAACACTAATGTCTAATTATGGTCTAGAACAATTTTTAAAAAGAAAAAAAATTAAATTTTTAAGAAGTAATGTTGGTGATCGTTACGTAAAAGAAAAAATGAAAAAATACAATTTCAATTTAGGAGGTGAACAGTCAGGGCATATAATTTTAGGAAAATTTGCAACAACCGGAGATGGTTTACTTGTTGCTTTGGAGATTTTATTCTCTCTTAGAAAAGGGAAAAAAGCTAGTGAGCTACTCAATGTTTTTAAACAAACACCTCAGATTTTAGAAAATGTAATTGTTAAAGATAAAAATATAATTAATCATCCAAATTGCAAAAAAGCCATTAAAGTTGCAAATAATCTTATAAAAAAACAAGGAAGATTATTAGTCAGAAAATCAGGAACCGAACCCAAGATTAGAATTATGGGAGAATCAGACAATAAACAATTACTTAAAAAGTGTATTCATATAATTAAAAAATCTATTAAATAAATTGAAACCAAAATCTAAAGTATTAATTATAGCAGGATCAGACTCTTCAGGTGGAGCAGGTATTCAAGCTGACATTAAGACAGTCACCGCTTTAGGTTCATATGCGATGACTGCAGTAACAGCAATTACTTCTCAAAATACAACAGGCATTATTTCAATTGTTCCAATTAGTGCTAGGGAAATTTCAAAACAAATAATTTTTACTTGTAATGACATTAAGCCTGATGCAATTAAAATCGGAATGCTTCATTCCTCAAACGTTATAAGAGCAGTAATAAATTCATTAAAAAAAGTTAAAATTTCTAAGATTGTTTTAGATCCAGTTATGGTAGCAAAAGGTGGGCAAAGATTAATTAATGATAGTGCCATTCATATATTGAAAACTAGATTGATTAAAAAAGTAACTTTGATAACTCCAAATATATGTGAGGCTGAGGTTTTAACTAAAAAAAGAATTTATAATGTTGAAGATATGATTTATGCAGCCAGTATTCTACTTAAGTTGGGAGCTAAAAATATTTTAATTAAAGGTGGTCACTTAAATACTAAAACTGTTCAAGACGTATTTGTTAATAAAAAAGAAATTAAGATTTTTAAAAATAAAAAATTTACAACCAAAAATACACATGGCACTGGCTGCACTTTATCTAGTGCCATAGCTACGTATTTTTCATGTGGAAAACTATTAAAGAAATCTTGTGAGCTAGGAACTAAATATGTTAACCAAGCAATAAGATCCAACCTAAATTTTGGAAAAGGCCATGGTCCCATTAACCATTTAAACTCGATTATAATAAATAAAAAATTTAGATAATGAAAAATGTAGTAGTTGTAGGTTCACAGTGGGGTGATGAAGGAAAAGGAAAGATAGTTGATTGGCTATCAAGTCAAGCGGATGTAGTGGTAAGATTTCAAGGAGGCCACAATGCTGGTCACACTTTAGTAATTAATGGAGTAACTTATAAACTTAGTCTTCTTCCGTCAGGAATCGTTAGAAAAAATAAAATTTCAATTATTGGCAATGGAGTAGTAGTAGACCCTTGGGCTTTATTGGATGAAATTAAAGAACTAAAATCTAAAGGTATAGACATAAATGATAAAAACTTAATTATTTCTGAAGCAGTAACATTAATTTTGCCATTTCACAGGGAATTAGATGAAATAAGAGAAAATCAAGCTGGTAAAGAAAAAATAGGAACAACAAGAAAAGGAATTGGTCCTGCATATGAAGATAAAGTTGGAAGAAGGTCCATCAGATTGATGGATTTACTTTCTGATAAAGATTTAGATAATAAATTGGAAACCGCATTATTACACCATAATTCTATAAGAAAAGGTTTGGGTAAAGAAATTTATAAGAAAGATGAAATTAAAAACAAGTTATTAAAAATTGTACCTGAAATAATAGTATATGCTGCACCAGTTTGGAAAAAAATAGATGAATTTAAACAACAAGGTAAAAAAATATTATTTGAAGGAGCTCAAGGTATATTACTTGATGTAGATCATGGAACTTATCCATTTGTAACTTCATCAAATACAGTTGCATCAACAGCAGCTACAGGATCAGGCTGTGGTCCTGACACAATTAAGTATGTGTTAGGAATTACAAAAGCTTATACAACAAGAGTTGGTGAAGGTCCTTTTCCAACGGAATTAAAAAATAATATTGGCGAGTTGTTAGGTAAAAGAGGAAAAGAATTTGGAACTGTTACAAGTAGAAAAAGAAGATGTGGATGGTTTGATGGAGTTTTAGTTCGTCAGACAATAAAAATTTCAGGAATTAACGGAATTGCTTTAACAAAACTCGATGTTCTTGATGAATTTGATGAAATTAAAATGTGTATTCATTATGAATTAGATGGAAAAAAAATAGATTATTTGCCGACATCATCTAAAGATCAATTTAAAGTGAAGCCTATTTATAAAACTTTTCCTGGATGGAAAACTTCTACACAAGGAGTAAGGAATATTAATGAATTACCAGAAAAAGCTAGAAATTATATTATTGCAGTTGAAGATTTTATTGGTGCTAAAATTTCAAGCATATCTACAAGTCCAGAGCGAGAAGATACGATCCTTTTAGAAAATCCTTTTGATCTTTAGTTTGCTGGCAATAGATTTTTTGATTTAGCAGCATTTAACATGTGTTTTTGAATTTTTTCAAAAGCTTTATTTTCTATTTGTCTAATTCTTTCTCTACTAATTTTATACTTTCTACTCAATTTTTCTAAAGTTACAGGTAGATCTACTAGTCTTCTATAATTTAAAATTTCTCTTTCTCTTTGATTTAATATTTCTAATGAATTTTCTAGTAAATCTTTTCTTTGTTTCATTTCTTCATTGTGTGCAAAAGATAATTCTTGATCCATTGATTTATCCGCCAACCAATCTTGCCATTCATCTCCATCTTCACCAACTGGTGCATTTAGAGAATGTTCTTGTCCTGATAATCTTCTATTCATTGATATCACTTCATCTTTTTTTACGTCTAATCTATTAGCTATTTCAGTTACATGTTCATCTTTTAAGTCACCATGAGATCTTGGTGCAATTTGATTTTTTAATTTTTTTAAATTAAAAAATAGTTTTTTTTGAGCTGTAGTAGTGCCCATCTTTACAAGACTCCAAGATCGCAGTATATATTCTTGAATACCAGCCTTAATCCACCACATAGCATAAGTTGCCAATCTAAAACCTTTTTCTGGATCGAATTTTTTAACAGCTTGCATTAACCCTACATTACCCTCCGAAATCATTTCACCTATTGGTAATCCATATCCTCTGTAACCCATTGCAATTTTTGCTACTAATCGTAAATGACTTGTTACTAATTTCTCTGCAGATTTAATATCACCTCTATTTCTCCAATTTTTAGCTAACATATATTCTTCCTCTCTTTCTAGCATTGGAAATTTTTTTATTTGAATTAAATATTCGGATAGACCACCCTCTCCACTTAGAGTTGGTAAATTATAGTTTGAAGTTATGCTAGTCATAATATTATAGGTAGTATGTAATAATAGATTTAGACGAAAACAAGGCTTTTTAATTGCTTGTAGACCTTAGTTTTTTAACAATCTTGTGCAAATCATTGGGTAATTTTGACTCAAAAAATAGTCTTTGATTTTTAGTAGGATGTAAAAATCCTAAAGATTTTGCGTGGAGACATTGTCTATCAATTTTTTTAATTATTTCATTAAGTTCTGGATCAACATCTTTTAATTTTTTTAATTTTTTCTTGTATGATTTATCGCCTAAAATTGGATTTCCTTTAAATTTCATATGGACTCTTATTTGATGTGTTCTTCCAGTTTTTAATCTATATTCAACTAAGCTTAAAGTTGGGACTCTAGCATTTTCATAAATCTCAATAGTTTTATAATTAGTAATTGCTAATTTGCCTTTTGTTTGACTTACATCCATTAGTTGTCGATTTTTACTACTACGAGTTATAAAAGTTTTTATTTCCCCTTTTTGAGGTCTTAATTTCCCCCAAACTAGTGCAATATACTTTCTATCTATTGAATGTTCATTAAATTGCTTTGAAAGATGTGTGTGAGCAAAATTATTTTTTGCAACAATAATAACTCCACTAGTATCTTTATCTAATCTATGAACAATTCCAGGTCTTAACTCACCATTAATTGATGATAAATTTTTTTTATCATAATTAATCAATGCATTTACTAAGGTGTTATCAAAATTTCCTGCTCCAGGATGCACAACTAAACCTGCTGGTTTATTAATAACCATAACATCATTATCTTCATAAATTATATCTAATTTATATTTATATGGTTTAATCTCTAATTTTTTTAATTCTGGAACTTTTAATTTAATCTTGTCTTTTATGTTTATCTTTTTTGATGGCACAAGCACCTTTAGGTTATTAATTTTTAAATACCCTTTTTCAATTAAATTTTTTATTTTTGTTCTGCTAATTTTTTTTTCATATTTGCTTAAAAACACATCAACCCTTTTATTTTGATTATTTTCATCTACAATTAAATTAATGATTTTGTTCATAATATAATGTAATTATAACTCAATGCGCTTGTAGCTCAATTGGATAGAGCGTCTGACTTCGGAT
>CAJVZX010000011.1 GCA_913020625.1 uncultured Pelagibacterales bacterium | reverse complement strand
AATGATAATTTCGTTAAAATTAGCCTCTTAGGTTTTATTTCAATAATTTTAATTCAGGCGTTTATTCATATAGGTGTAAATATAAGATTATTCCCAGCAACAGGAATAACTTTGCCATTTTTAAGTTATGGTGGTTCATCAATTATAGGAACTTCAATTATTTCAGGTTTAATTATTAATTTAACAAAGCAAGATAATAAAATTAGAAAATTAATATGAAAAAAAATATAATATTTTGTAGCGGTGGTACCGGCGGACATATTTTTCCTGCAATAAGTATGATTAATTATTTTAAGGACAAAAGTAATGTAATTTTAGCAACTGACAAGAGGGCTTTAAAATATATTCCTTCGATTGAATGTGAAATAAAAGTTTTTAATGTTTCATCTTTTTCAAAAAAAAAAATTTTTTCTAATATATTTTCATTAATAAAGTTGTTTGTAACTTTTTTATATTCAATTTATTTTATTTTAAAAAAAAGAACAGATATAGTTTTTGGTTTTGGTGGCTACGTATCATTTTCAATTCTACTAGCTGCAAAATTTTTAAATAGAACAATATATCTTTACGAGCCTAATTTAGTATTGGGAAGAACAAATAAATTATTTATAAATTCATGTAGAAAAATTTTTACAACTTCAAATAATATAATTAATATTCCTAAGAAAAATTTATCTAAATTTATCGAAGTAGGACCTATAATTAGGAATGAAATAATTAAATTTTCAAGAGAAAAAAAAACATTGAATAATGATGAAAAAACAATAATTATACTAGGAGGAAGTCAAGGCGCTAGAATTTTTGGAGAAATTATTCCAGTTGCAATTTCTACTTTGTGTAAAAATAATTTTAAAATTAAAGTTGTTCAACAAGTAATTACCAATCAAATTAAAAAAATAGAAAATTTTTATAATGAACATAATATTCAGTGTAAAATATTTGACTTTGATTCTAATATTGCAGAATTAATATCTAAATCTGATTTAGCCATTTCTAGAAGTGGGTCTTCAACAATAGCTGAACTAGAATTTTTACAGGTACCATTCATTGCAATCCCATATCCTTTTGCTATGGACAATCACCAATATGAAAATGCACTATATTACAAATCAAAAAATACTTGTTGGATATTAGAACAAAAAAATTTTACTTCTAATAATCTGAGTTTCTTGCTATTAGAAATTTTTAACAATAATAATGATCTAAAAGTCAAAAGAAAAAAAATGTTTTATGATAGAAAAACCAATACTTTGGATAAAATTAAAAAAGAAATACTGATTTAGAAAAATGAATATTAAACTAGCAAGTAATGAGGTTATTCACTTTATAGGAATAGGTGGTATTGGAATGAGTGGATTAGCTTTAGTTATGAAAAATATGGGTTTTAAAGTCCAAGGAAGTGATGTCAACTTTAATCAAAGCATAGGTAGATTAAAAAAATTAGGAATTAATATTTTTATAGGCCATAAATATAAAAATTTGAAAAACTCAACTGTTGTTGTAATTTCTTCAGCAATAAAAAGTAATAATTTAGAATTAAAATTTGCAAAAAAAAACAAGTTACCAATTTATAAACGTGGAGATATGCTTGCTCATATTGTCTCTCTTAAAAAAAATATTGTTATTACTGGTTCTCATGGCAAAACTACAACTACTTCTTTAATTTCAAGTATTTTATATGCTTCCAAATTTGATGCAACAGTGATTAACGGTGGAGTTATTAATCAGTTTCAAAATTCTGCAAAACTAGGAAAAAGTGAATGGAGCGTTTTAGAATCTGACGAGTCAGATGGAAGTTTTTTAAAGATTCCTATAACGTATTCTGTAGTAACTAATATTGATAAGGAGCATTTAGATTTTTATAAAAAATTTAGCAATCTTTTAAAAAGCTTCAAAAAATTTATTGAAAAAACACCACCATTTGGAAAGTCATTTATCTGTCTAGATGATATTAATAATCAAGGTTTGATAAAAAAATTAAGTATTAAAAATTTTCAAACCTATGGATTTAATAAAAAATCTAATTTTTCTATTATTTTAAAAAAGAAAAATTTTAATTTCTCAAAATTTGATTTAAAAATAAAAATTTTGGGAAAAAAAAATGAATTACTAAAAAACTTCCAAATACCTTTGTTAGGAGATCATAATATTAAAAATGCAACTGCTGCGATAGCAATTGCTTTAACTATTGGAATAGATATTGCTCATATAAAAAATGGATTAAAAAATTTTTTGGGAGTGCAGAGACGTTTTAATAAAATTTTCTCTCATAGAAAAAATGATTTTTATGATGACTATGCCCATCATCCAACAGAGATTAATGAAGTATTAAGGAGTGTAAGGTCAGTAAATAAAAACAGAAAAATTATCAGTGTTTTTCAACCACACAGATATTCAAGATTAAATTTACTAAAAAATGAATTTTCAAAATCATTCAGACTTGCTGATGAAGTAGTTTTATGTCCTGTTTATTCTGCAGGAGAAAAAATTGATAAATCTTATGATAATTATTTATTTGGAAATTTAATAGCAAAAAACTCAAAAGTAAGACTTATTATTATTAATAGTGAAAATGATTTATTCAATTATTTTAAACAAAATTTATTTTCTAACGAGTTAGTGATTTGTATGGGCGCTGGAAGTATCTCGTCTTGGATAAAAATAATTGCAAAAAAAAATGAATATTTTAAAAAAAGTTGAGGATTTTTCTAAAAGAATATCAGGTAAAATTTTTGCTAACTATAGTTTAAAAAAATCAAGTTGGTTTGGTCTTGGAGGATCAGCAGATATTTTTTTTAAACCAAACACCTTGAATGAATTGGTTCTTTTTTTAAAACAATTTGGTCATATTTTGCCATTCAAGGTAATTGGAGCAGGCTCAAATATTTTGATTAGAGATGGTGGTTTTAAAGGAACAATTATAAAATTAGGAAAAAATTTCTCCCACATATCTAAACTCAATGATACTACAATTGTATCTGGCTCAATAGTAGTAGATAAAAAATTATCAGAATTTGCAATGAACAACAGTATATCTGGATTTGAATTTCTTTCTTGCATTCCGGGAACAATTGGAGGAGCTATTAGAATGAATTCAGGTTGTTATGGTTACGATATTTCAAAGAGTTTAGTATCTATTCAAGCAATTGATATGAAAGGAGTAGTTAGACTAATAAACGCTGATCAAATTAACTATAAGTATAGAGGTTCAGATTTACCTAAAGATTTAATTTTCTTAAGTGCAACTTTAAAAGGAAAAAAAGTAGAAACTAAAATTATTAAGAAAAAAATAGATAATTTTGTTTTAAAAAAAAAACAATCTCAGCCTTCACAGATAAAGACATGTGGAAGCACTTTCAGAAACCCAATAAATAAAACTAAAAAAAAATCATGGCAATTAATCAAGGAGGCCGGATGTGAAAAAATGATTGTTGGAGGAGCTTACATATCTGAGAAACATGCAAATTTTTTTGTTAATGATGGAAGTGCAACATCTAATGATGTGGAAGATTTAATTAATATAGTTAAAGAAAAAGTTTTGGCCGCTACAGGAATAAAATTAGATTTAGAGTTAGAAGTTATTGGAAATCAAATATGAAAAAAAAAATATTAATTTTAATGGGAGGAATTTCAGGCGAAAGAAATATTAGCATTATGACAGGCAAAGCATGTTATAAGGCTTTAAAAAAAAAAGGATATTTTGTAAGAACATTAGATCCTAAGATAAATTTTATAGATCAATTAAGAAAAAAAAAGCCACATATAGTATTTAATGCTTTGCATGGAAGGTATGGCGAAGATGGTTTCGTTCAAAGTATATTAGAGTTAGAAAAAATAAAATATACGCACTCTGGTGTTTTAGCCTCAAGTATTGCAATTAATAAAGTAGTATCAAAAAAAATATTTATTAAAAATAAAATTGCTACACCAAATTATTTAGTTTATGAATTAAATTCAAATAAAAATCTATTAACAGAATTAAAAAAAAATAAAATTAATTTTCCAGTTGTAATTAAACCTATTAGTGAAGGTTCGAGTCTAGGTGTTTATATTTGTACTAAAAAAAATTTAATTAAAAAAATAAAATTACTTAAAGATTATAAAGAAATATTAATTGAAAAATTTATTCCTGGTCGTGAGATACAGGTTGCTATAATGGGTAAAAGTAAATTAGGAGCTATAGAGCTAAAACCAAGGAGAAAATTTTACGATTATTATGCAAAGTATTATAAAAAATCAAAAACAAAACACATAATGCCAGCAGCACTAGATCAAAAAAAATACAATGAAGTATTAAATATTGCAAAAAAGGCTCATCAGATATTAGGATGCAAAGGTATATCTAGATCAGATTTCAGATTTTATAAGAACAAGTTTTATTTACTCGAAGTAAATACACAACCAGGCATGACAAATTTATCCCTTGTGCCTGAAATAGCTCAGTACAAAGGAATAAAATTTGAAGATTTAGTAGATTGGATGATTAAAGATGCTAGCCTTAAAAGATAATAGAAAAATAAAAATTTTATTTTATATATTTGTTTTATTATCACTATCTACAATTAATTTTTTTAAATTAGACAATACTATTAATAAACAAACGTTTTTTTCAATTAACAAAATTGAAATAACAGGAACAAATAAAATTGATAAAAATAAAATTTTAAAAAAATTAGATTTTTTATATGGAAAAAATATCTTTATATTTAATAGGATTGAAATTGATAATGTTTTAAATAGAAATAATTTAATAAAAGAATTTAAAATAACAAAATATTATCCCAATAAAATTAAAATTGAATTAAAAGAACCAATTTTTGTTGCATTAATAGTAAAAAAACAAAAAAAATTTTTTTTAACGGATAATCAAAAACTTATTCTTTTTAATGAAAAATTTAATGAAAAATTGCTTCCTACGATCTATGGAGTAAATGGAGAGAAATTTTTTAAAGATTTTTACAATAAGCTTAAAAGAAATAATTTTAATCTTGAAATGATAAAAAATTATTATTTTTTTCAAATAAATAGATGGGATCTCATTTTGAATAATGGATTATTGATAAAATTTCCAGCAAAAGAATTAGATGAAGCAATAATATTAGCGAAAAAATTAATTAAAGATTCAAATTTTAAAAATATAAAAATTATTGATCTTAGAATCAAAGGAAGAATTATTACTCAATAATGACTAAAAAAAATATTAACGCAGTAATTGATTTAGGTTCAAATAAATTGAAATCTGCAATTTTTGATTTTGATAAACACAAATCAAAATTGATTGCTTATTCAGAAATAAAAACATCAGGAATTAATAATTCTTTGATTACTAATTTTGATCAAGCTTGTGAGTCGATCAGAACAATTATTGCAGATTTAGAAAAGAAAGCCGGTATAAATATAAATATAATTACAGTACTGCTAGAGCCAACTGAGATTATTACTACTAGAATAACTAAATTTAAAAAAATGGAAGGAATTAAAATTGAAAATGAAGATATTAATTTTTTGTTAAGAGAGTCCAAAAAACAACTAGAAAAAAATGACAAAAATTTTTCTCAACTTCATATGTTTAATTTTAAGTATATAATTGACAATAAAGTATTTAAAGATTTGCCAATTAATATTTTTTGTAATCAATTAAGTTTAGAAAATATATTTATTAGTGTTCCAAAAAATGTTTTAAAAAATATTAGTGAAGTTTTTAATTCCTGTAATTTGGAAATAAATAGATTTATTTGTCCAAGCTATGCCATGGGTATATATTTATTAAATAAAAATCAGCTAGAAAATGGTTCTGGCATTATTGATATTGGCTATAACAAAACATCAATTGCATTATTCAAAAATTCTTCACTAATTAAACTTTTAGTTCTTCCTATAGGATCTAATCATATTACAAAAGATATTTCCAAAGTTTGTTACTTAGATCAAAAGGAATCTGAATCAATCAAACTAGATTTTGCTTTATTTAGCCAATTTAATAAAGATATAGATAGTTTATTACCTAAAAAATATTTTATAAATTCTAATTATAGAAAAATACCATTAAAACTTATTCATGATGTTATAGAGTCGAGAATTTCAGAAATTATAGAAATGATAAATATTCATACAAATGATCAAGATGGGTCAGAGATCATAAAAAAAAATCTTTTAATAGTAGGTGGTGGAGCCAATATTTTAGGTCTAATAAAAATTTTAAATTTAGATATAAAATATGAATTTATTGAAACAATTAAATTGTCAAACAAGCAAGAAACACAACTTATGAGTTGTAATTCGGCTCAAAATTTATTTGTAAATGGATGTTCATCTGAGGCAGTGGCAATTTCAATGGAAAAACAAAAAAAGGGAATATTTACTAGATTTTTTCAGTTTTTTAATTGATTGTTACTGTATTTTTTTGAAATATATCTTGTTTTCTAAAATTTTAATTAAGCATTTATAAGTTTATGTATAGTGCTAAATTTAAATCAAAAAACTATAAAACGTAAAGTGAAATTTGTTGGAGTTGGACTTCATACAGGCAAGAAAGTCAATTTAGTTCTAGTTCCAGCATCGCCTAATCATGGAATTGTTTTTAAAAGAACTGATTTAAAAATGAATAATCAAATAGATGCAAATTTTGAAAATGTAAAAGAAGCAACGCCACTTTGTACTACAATACAAAATGAATTTGGTGTTAGCGTCTCAACTACTGAACATTTGCTGGGCGCTCTTTGTGGAGAGGAAATTGATAATTTATTAATTGAGATTGATGCAAGTGAACTGCCAATTATGGATGGTTCGGCAAAAAATTTTGTAAAAAAAATTAGAGAAGCTGGAATTAAAATATACGATACATCAAAAAAATATATTAAAGTTTTAAAAAAATATGAATTGAGGGATAAGAAAAAATTTATTTTTGTAGAACCATACGAAAATGATTTAATAGTTGATTTTGAAATTGTTTACGATAATCCACTTATAGGCAAACAAAGAAAAGAAATAAGTTTATTAAAGAATGATCTTGAAGAAGTTTATAATTCAAGAACATTCTGTTTATACGAAGATATAGATAAAGTAAGAAAAATGGGACTTGGAAAGGGAGGCAGTCTTGATAATGCAGTAATAGTTCATGGTGATAAAGTTTTAAATAATAAAGGCCTAAGATACAATAATGAATTTGTTATGCATAAGATTTTAGATTGTCTTGGCGACTTAGTGCTATCTGATTATAAGATATTGGGTAAGATTACATGTAGTCAAGGTGGTCATAAATTAACGAATGAGTTCCTAAGAAAATTTTTTTCTGATAAAAGCAATTACTCTATAGTCGAGTTTAACGAAAAAAAACTACCCAATACAGTACTTTATAATAAAGGTTTGGCAGCAACAGCTTAAAAAACTGCCAATTTCATTTTGTTAATAATTTTGATATTATTTACAAATGTTAAAAAGTTTAATTGTTTTTTTAATTTCTGCATTATTAATCTTATCTTGTTCAAAAAAAGATAAAATCGAAGCAACTTTAGAAGAGGGAACTATTGAAGAACAAATGATCCTTGCATATAAAGAGGGATTAGAATTTCTTGAAAAAGGCGATGCTCTATATGCTTCAAAAAAATTTAATGAAGCTGAAATTTTATTTCCTCAATCTATCTGGGCTCCAAAATCATCTGTAATGTCTGCTTATTCTTTATATTATTATAATTATTATGGTGATGCTATTTTTCAATTAGAACGTCATTTAAAGAATTATCCAAATGATAAAAATTTAGCTTACGTTCATTATTTGATTGCAATCTGCTATTTTGAAAAGTTATCGGATGAAAAAAAAGATTTAGAACCTTTAATTCAAACGCAGAAAAAATTTGAATATATTATAAATAATTATCCAAATACAGATTTTGCAATTGATTCAAAATATAAATTAGATTTGATTCTTGATATGTTGGCAGCAAAAGAAATGTATATTGGAAGGCATTATATGAAAACTGAGAAATGGATAGGTGCAATAAATAGATTTAAAAATGTAATAAACAACTATGATGATACAGTTTATGTTGAAGAAGCGTTACATAGATTAGTTGAAATTTATTATAAAATTGGACTAATTGATGAAGCGAAAAAAGTCGCTTATGTTTTAGGTTATAATTATGAAAGTGGAAAGTGGTATGAAAATTCCTATAGAGTATTCAATAAATCGTATAAAAAAGTAGAAATTGATAATAAAAAAAAAGATTTTTTATTAATAAAAAAGTTCAAATCATTATTTGACTAGTTTATGAATAAAAAAAGAATTCAAGCTGAGTATTCTAAAAAAATTAAGAATTTACATAAATTTGGAAAGGCTTACTTTGATAAAGATAATCCTATTGTTTCCGATCAAAGATATGATGATTTAAAATTAGAAATTTTAAATTTAGAAAAAAAATATTCATTTTTAAAAAGTGATTTATCACCAAGTCTTAAGGTGGGTTTTGAACCATCAAAAAAATTTAACAAAATAGATCATAAAGTTTGGATGTTGTCTTTAGCCAATGCTTTTACTGATGAAGATATAAAAAATTTTATAAAAAAAATTAAAAATTTTTTAAATTTAGATGAAAAATATGAAATTAAATTTAGTGCTGAACCAAAAATTGATGGTATTTCGGCTGCACTTCATTATAAAAATGGTTTTTTTTATCTTGGATTGTCAAGGGGAGATGGGAAAACAGGAGAAGAAATTACAACTAATTTAAAAACAATATCAAATATTCCTCATAACCTAAAAGGCAAATCAATACCTAATGAAATTGAAATTAGAGGAGAAGTTTATATTGCAAAAAATGATTTTAAAAAAATTAGTGATAGATTTGCAAACCCAAGAAATGCAGCAGGGGGTTCTCTTCGACAAAAAGATTCAAATATAACAAAAAAAATTCCTTTGAAATTTATGGCCTATAGTTATGGATATTTGAAAAATTATTATATTGATACACAAAGTGAATTTTTAAGTAATTTAAAATTATGGGGATTTGAAACAAGCGAATATAACACATTATTAGGTAGTACATCTGAGATAATGAATAATTATTCAGAGTTAGAAAAAAAAAGATCAGAGATTAATTATGATATTGATGGAATTGTATATAAGATTAATGATATATCTCTTCAAAAAAGATTGGGTTTTGTATCTAATTCTCCCAGGTGGGCAATAGCACATAAATTTTCATCAACTAAAGCTTATTCAAAAATAATAAATATTGAAATTCAAGTTGGCAGAACAGGCGCCCTAACACCTGTTGCAAAAATTAATCCTGTTAGTGTTGGAGGTGTTGTAGTTTCTAATGCAACATTACATAATGAAGATGAAATTTTAAGAAAAGACATTAGAATTGGGGATGTAGTAGTTATACAAAGAGCGGGAGATGTAATTCCACAAGTTTTAGAAGTTGAAAAAAATAAAAGAAATAAAAATGTAAAATTTTTTTTTTTCCCTTCTACTTGCCCTTCTTGCGGATCAAAAGTTGTTAAAGACTATAATAAAACAACTAAAAAAATTGAAGCAGTTACAAGATGCCCTGATATTAATTTTGACTGTAAAGAAATTTTAAAAGAAAAATTAAAACATTTTGCCTCCAAAAATGCCTTTAATATTGAAGGCTTGGGTAAAAAAGTAATTCAAAATTTTTGGGATATTAAAATGATAAAATTTCCCGCAGATATCTTTAGTTTAAATTTTGAAAAAATAAAGGATCTTGATGGCTGGGGAAAACTTTCAGCAAGTAATTTAGAGAAAGCTATAAATAAATCAAAAAATATCTCTTTGGATAAATTTATATATTCAATAGGAATTAGGCATATTGGACAAGAGAATGCAAAATTAATTGCTGGCTATTTTATTTCTGTAAAAAAATTTCAAAACTTATTTAATAGTTCTAAAAGAAAAATAGAGTTAGAAAATTTGAAATTAATTGACGGAATGGGTGAAACTCAAATTAATTCAATAGATATCTTTTTTACTAATAAAAAAAATATTAAAATAATTAGTTCATTAATAAACTTTTTAAATATTAAAAATTTTGTAAAAAGAAATACAACTGGGATATTTTCGGGTAAAAGTTTTATGTTTACAGGTTCACTAGAAACAATGAGCAGAGCAGAAGCAAAAGTATTAGTAGCAAATTTAGGAGGAAAAATCGCAAGCAATGTGAGTAAAAATCTTAATTATTTAATTATAGGAAATAAACCAACAAGAAGAAAATTGCATGAGGCAAGGGATTTAAAAATTAATATTTTGAATGAAAAAGAGTGGAATAAACTAGTTAATAAATGATTTTAGCCAATTTTTTTCTTTTTTTTTAAGGTATGGATTTAAACTTTGATATATTTTTTTATTATAATCATTTAAGTAATTGAATTCTTTTTTAGTTAGAAGATCAAAATTAATTAAATCTTTATCAATTGGTGCCAAGGTTAAGTTTTCAAAAAAAATTTTATTATTTAATTTTTTTACATAAACTAAATTTTCAATTCTTATGCCAAATTTATTTTTTTTATAGTAACCAGGTTCATTTGAAACAATCATACCTTCCGAAAATTTAACTTTATTAAATTTACTTATTGAATGAGGTCCTTCATGTACATTTAAAAAATGACCCACACCATGTCCAGTTCCATGTGCATAATCTTTTCCTTTTGATTTAAGAGGAGCTCTTGCTACTTTATCAATTTTATTTCCAGTAGTATTTTTGTTTAAATTAAACGTAGCAACACCAATGTGCCCCTTAAGAACCATCGTAAAAATGTCTTTAATTTTTTTTTCTGGTTTTGTAAAACAAACAGTTCTAGTGACATCAGTAGTTCCATATTTATATTGACCACCAGAGTCACACAAAAAAATATCTTTTTTTTTAATTATCCTGTTGCTTTTTTTAGTTGCCCTGTAATGTACTATTGCACCATTAGGGCCCGTTCCAGCTATTGTATTAAAACTTGAAAAAATATAATTTTTATTTTTTTTTCTAAATTGTTCAAGCTTTGATTGAGCATCAAGCTCAGAAATATTTTTTTTGACCACATTTGACTTTAACCAATAAAGAAATTTTGTTAAAGCAACTCCATCTTCTTTATGACTATTAATCATATTATTAATTTCTACATTATTCTTTTTTGCTTTTAAAAAATATATTGGATCAATAGTTTCGTAAAATCTAAATTTTTTTTTTATTTCGTTTTTATAAAATATTGAACATGTCATTTTATCAATTGAAAAAGTTTCGTGTTTACTTAATGAGTTTAAATAAGTCTTAACTGTATTAGGATTAATTATTCTTATTGAATTATTAAAATAATTAATAAACTTTTTATTAATTTTTCTTTTATCAACGATTAAGAATATTTTTTTTTGATAATTTATTATCGCCTGACAATTAGGTATTGGTGAAAAATTACTGTCGTAGCCTCTTATATTTAGTAACCAAGCAATATTTTCAGGAGCAGTAATTAAAAGGTTTTTAACTTTTTTCCTTTTTAAAAAATTGTTAATTAACTTAATTTTATCTTTATAATTTTGTCCAACGTTTTTAGAATTTAATATATAAAATTTTTTATAATTAATTTTAGGTTTATTATTCCAAATTACGTCAATTAAATTTTTGTTAATTTGTACAAGTTTGATTTTACTACTTTTAAAGTTGTATAGTAAACTTGTTTCATTAAAAATTTTTGGATCAAATCCTAATTTTAGTTCTTTGCTAAATTTGGTTAGAATAAAATTTGGTTTTTTTTTATGTATCTCAACAATTGTGAATATTTTACCAGACTCTATATTGGCTTGAATAGTATATCTTCCGTCAACAAACAAATATGCTTTCTTTCTTAAAATTACTGAAAATCCAGCTGATCCCGTAAAACCAGATATGTATTTTAGACGATTATTTCCTTCTTTTACATATTCTCCAAAAAATTCATCATTTTTAGGCACTATATAACCATCCAGATTATGATTAACTAATTGTTTTCTTAAAAGTGCTAATTTTTTAAAAATCATTTTAATTTTTTTAATAATCTCATCCATCCAGGACTTCTAACTTCTTTTTCAAAGTTAATGTCTTGATTAAATTCAAAATCATCAATTTTATCTTCTAAAATATTTACTTGTTCAATATTTTTATCTGGCAGTTCATTAATAAATCGTGAAGCTAGGCAATCAATCCAATCTCCCTGATAGAATCTGTTCATCGCAAAAGAAATATAAGAAAGTTTTTTTGCTCTAGTTATTCCTACATAAGCAAGTCTCCTTTCTTCTTCTAGCCCAGCTTTTCCTTTTTCATCCATAGATTTTTGATGAGGAAATAATCCTTCTTCCCAACCTGGTAAAAAAACTACATCAAATTCTAATCCCTTTGAAGCGTGCATTGTCATTAAATTGATTTTTTTTCCTTCCCAATCACGATCAATTGCCGTTGCAAGAGCAACATGTTCAAGAAAACTTTCTAAATTATCAAATTCTCTCATTGCATTTAATAATTCTTTAATATTTTCTAATCGATTTTCATTTTCTAAATCTTTTTTATTTTTTAACATTGCAGAATAACCAGATTCATCTAAAACAATTTGCATAAGTTTTCTATGATCCTTTTTTAATAAATCATTTCTCCATTTTGTTAATAAATTTAAAATTTTCAATAAGCCTATTTTTGTTTTTGGTTTTATTAGATTTAATTCAATTAATTTTTTTGAAGCATCCTCCAAGCAAATTTTGTGTTTTGTTGAGAATTCATTTATTTGTTTAATAGCAGTATCTCCAATAGATCTTTTAGGTGTGTTTATTATTCTATCAAAAGCTAGATCATCTTTTTTTTGAAATATTAATCTTAAATAGGCTACACAATCTTTTATCTCAGCCCTTTCATAAAATTTAATACCTCCAATTATACGGTAACCCATTCCTATTTTTAAAAATCTTTCTTCAAATTCTCTTGTTTGGAAAATAGCTCTTACTAAAATTGCTATGTTATTTAGTGAAAATTTATCTTTTAATTTTTGCTCAACAATATCAGAGATATTTATAGCCTCTTCCTTCGCATTTTTATAACAATTTACTTTAACCAATTCACCTTCTTCACCCGATGTCCACAATCTTTTTCCAAGTCGATCCTCATTATATGAAATCAATTTAGATGCTGTTGATAAAATATTTTGTGTTGATCTATAATTTTCCTCTAATTTAATTATCTTAGTATTTTTGTATTCATGTTTAAAATTTAAAAAATTTTTAATTTCTGCACCTCTCCAACTATAAATTGATTGATCATCATCTCCAACACAACAAATATTTTTAAATTTGTGTGTCAATAAATTTAACCATTTATTCTGTATAAAATTTGTATCTTGATATTCATCAACCAACATATATTTAAAGTTATTTGAATAAATACTAAGAATATCTTTATTTTTTTCAAAAATTATAACAGTATGCATAATTAAATCTCCAAAATCACATGCATTTAAATCTAAAAGTTTTTGTTGATAAATTTTATAAATTTTTAAAATACCAGATTCATTAAAATTTTTTTTATTTGGAATAACTTTTGCAGGAATTAATCCATTGTTTTTCCATTTATCAATAGCTGACAAAACATATTTAGGTGCAACTTCTTTGATATCTATATTTTCTGCTTTACAAATATTTTTTATTAGTTTTACTTGGTCATCTTGATCAATAATTGTAAAGTTAGAACTTAAATTTACTGCGCTTGCGTGTTTTCTCAAAATTTTTGCACAAATAGAATGAAATGTGCCAAACCAAGGCAGGCCAGTGTCTTGGTTAGACAATATTTTACTAACTCTATCTTTCATTTCTTTTGCTGCTTTATTTGTAAAAGTGACACACAATATTTGATTAGGTAAAGCCTTACCTTTTTTGACAATATGAGCAACTTTAGTGGTTAACACTTTTGTTTTACCTGAACCAGCACCCGCCACTATCAAACATGGGCCATCCAAATTTAATACAGCTTTTTTTTGATTGCTATTGAGATTTTTTAAATAATTTAAATTGCTGTTTTCCATTTAATATATATTTTATACATTTTTATGAAATAGTAAATTTTTCAACTTAGCAAAACAATGAATAAAAAATTTAAACTAAACAGAATAAGGCCTGTTCTTGAAAAAGGAATATATAATCAGTTTGGTATAAAAGTGAATATAAACAAACAAAGTTATATTCTTTTATGTATTACTGTTTTTTTTTTATTTTTTATCTATTTATCAATACCTTCATTATATAATTTTGACAAGTTAAAGCCTGTTCTCAAAAAAGAAATATATAATCAATTTGGTTTGGAAATGGATATAAATAATATTAATTATTATATTTTTCCAAGTCCTCGTTTAAAATTAATAAATACAGAAATTTATAATTTTACTGAAAAAAGAGAAGTTTTAAGTTCAAAGAATGAAATTATTATTCCTATCAATATTTTTAATCTTATTGGAATTGACAATATAAAGTTTATTTCTTTTATAATAAATAATATATCATTTAATTTGAACACTTCGGATATTATTAATTTAAAAAATTTTTATTTTAAAATACAAAATTTTAAAAAACTAATAATTAAAAATAGCATGGTTAGTATAAAAAATAATGACAATGTAATATCAATTATTAAGATAAAAAATTTAATAATTAATCCAAAAGATAAAAGTAGAACAAATAAATTGGTAGTAAATAGTAATATATTTAATCTCGACGTTAATTTTATACATGAAAAAAGCTTTAATACTAATAAGGAATCAAATTTACAAATATTTATTCCTAAATTAGGAGTTCAAATTAAAACAAATATTTTAGATAAAAATATAAAAGGAAATACAATTGTTAAATTTCCAAAAAATAAGATTGAATTTGAACATGAATTTATAGATAATATTATTAAGCTAAATAGATCAAAAATTAATTTAGAGTATTTTAATGGAGATATTTTTGGTACAGTAAGTCTTGATCCATTTAATTTTGAGATAAATTTTGATTTAGAAAATTTCTATTTTTCAAAATTAACCTCTAGTCAATTAATTAAAGCCTTTAAATTTACTAATATTTTACCAATAAACAATAAAATTAATGGAAATTTAAATTTTAATATAAAAAACTTTAAAACTAAATCTAATTTTATTAGCTCCGGAAAAATTAATTTAGAATTTCGTAATAGAGAAATCAATATAGATAAATTTAATTTATTAATTAAAGATATTGGATACATTGATATTGAAGGCCATTTTGTGAAACAAAAAAAAAAAAATCATTTTTTATTTGATACAAAAATAAAAATTCAAGATCAAAAATTGCTTTATTCTCGTCTTACAATCCCTAAAAAAAAACGAATAAATAAAATTGATTTAAATATAAAAAGTTTATTTGATTTTAATACTAACGAATTAATTATTAAAGAATTTAGAAATGTTAATAATTTTAGTGATGAATTTATTTTTGATTTAAATAAACAAATTAATAATTTCATTTTTAATAAATCAATTAATGAAATATTTAACTATTTTAATTTAAGGTTATTTATTAATGATATTATTAAATAAATTAACTGGGTTTTATCATTTTTTTGGGATCGACTATTTTATTATATTCTTTCTTGCTTATTAGGCCCGATTTTATAGCTTCCTCTTTCAAAGAAGTTCCATTTTTGTGAGCTTTTTTTGCAATCTTTGCGGCATTGTCATATCCTATTTTTGGAGTTAAAGCAGTAACAAGCATTAATGAATTATCTAAAAGTTTTCTAATTCTTTTTTTGTCAGCTTTTAAACCTTTAATACAATAATTAGCAAAACTTTTTGACGAGTCAGCCATTATATGAATAGATTGTAATATATTATGAATAATTAAAGGTTTAAAAACATTTAACTCAAAATGTCCATGAGAACCTGCCATTGTTATACCGTTATGGTTTCCAATTACTTTCACACAAACCATAGTCACAGCTTCACATTGTGTAGGATTGATTTTTCCGGGCATAATTGATGATCCTGGTTCATTTTCGGGTAGTATCAATTCTCCATATCCTGCTCTTGGACCGGATCCTAAAAATCTAATATCATTTGCAATTTTCATTAAACAAACCGCGGTCGTATTCATTGTTCCTGAAAAATTAACTATAGCGTCGTGCGACGCCAATGCAGCAAACTTGTTTGGTGTTGTTTTAAACGGAAGTTTAGTAATTTTTTTTAATTCAGCCACTATTTTTTTATCAAAGCCTTTTTTGGTATTTAAACCTGTGCCTACTGCAGTTCCACCTTGAGCTAAAAAATAAATTTCTTCAAGTGCAAATTCTATTCTTTTAATACATTTACTTAATTGTGAATGGTATCCTGAAAATTCTTGTCCTAATGATATTGGTGTTGCGTCCTGAAGATGAGTTCTTCCAATTTTAATAATTTTACTAAATTGCTTAGCTTTTTTTCCTAATTCTGAATTAAGCAATTTAAGAAATGGTATTAATTTACCTTTTGCTCTAATTGCTATAGCCATGTGCATTGCAGTTGGAAACACATCATTTGTAGATTGTGATTTATTAACATGGTCGTTTGGATGTACTGGTTTTTTGCTTCCTAATTTACCACCAAGAATCTCGATTGCTCTATTAGCTATTACTTCATTAACATTCATATTAGTCTGAGTACCAGATCCAGTTTGCCAAACTTTAAGAGGAAATTGATCATTAAGTTTTCCAGATATTACTTCATTTGCTGCTTTAATAATTGCAGTACTTATTTTTTTATCCATATCTCCACTTTTTGCATGTACTAACGCTGCAGCTTTCTTGATCATTGCGATGGATTTAATAACAATTGGTCTAACTAAAAAATCACCAATATCAAAATGCTTATTGGATCTTTGGGTAGAGGCACCCCAATATTTATCTGCAGGCACTAAAACCATTCCCAAACTATCAAATTCTTTTCTAAATTTCATTGATATATATTTTATAATAAAATAATTAAAATAATAAGTTAAATATGAAATTAAAAAGCAGGGAAAGGATAAAATGAGCAATTTTGAAAGTGTTAAAGTGTTTATGAGAACTTTTGGTCAAGAAATTAAGGATAAACCTAGCTTTCCATCAGCGAAGATAACCCAATTAAGATATAGTTTAATTAAAGAAGAGCTTAATGAACTAAAGGAGGCAATTGATAAAAATAATTTAAAAGAAGTTGCAGATGCTTTAACAGATATACTTTATGTTACATATGGAGCTGGGCATGCTTTTGGGATTAATCTAGATGCATGTTTTACTGAAGTTCAAAGCTCAAATATGAGCAAGCTCGGTAAAGATGGAAAGCCGATATATAATGAGCACGGAAAAGTATTAAAAGGACCAAAATATTTTAAGCCAGATTTAAGTAAATTTGTTTAAAATAAATTAGAAAACGATCTAAGGACAATAATAAATTTAAAGTTAAATAAAATTTCCAATTGACCATAGTTTAATGATTTGATAGATTTAATTAAGCACCGTTTTAAATCAAATTGCCGGCGCTTAATAAATTCTGCTAAAACGATGTTTGAAACCACCGTTGTAGCAGGTGGTTTTTTTTTGAAACAATTTCAATCAAAAATTGGGTATTTAACTAAATTGTGCACCCGACATTTGTCAAAGCACTAAAAAGGAAAAAAGTTATGACAACAAATAAGTTAGTTACAAGACTAAACAAAGGTCCTGTAATTTGTGCTGAAGGTTTTTTATTTGAAATTGAAAGAAGAGGATATATGTCCTCTGGAGAATTTGTTCCTATGGTATCATTAGAACATCCAGAGGCTTTAGAGAATCTTCATAGGGATTTTCAACATGCGGGTTCAGATATTGTTGAAGCATTTACTTATAATGGACATCGTGAAAAAATGAAAGTTATAAATAAAGAAGAACTTTTAGAACCTTTGAATAGAGCGGCACTTAAAATTGCAAAAAAAGTTGCTCTTGATACACCAAAAGAAATTGAACCTAATTTAATGGCTGGTAACATTTCTAATTCAAATATTTGGAATGATAAGGACACTAGTTCAAATTCAGAAGTTGAAAAAATGTTTTCTGAAATGGTTGAGTGGGCTGTTGATGAGGGCGCAGATATATTAATTGGCGAAACTTTTTATTATGCAGAGGAAGCCTATGCAGCTTTGAAAGTAATGAAACAATCAGGACTTCCCAGTGTTATTACAATTGCTCCTATGGGTGAAAATATTATGAGAGATGGAGTCTCCATTTTAGACACTTGCAAAGAATTAGAACAAAGAGGAGGAGATGTGGTGG
>CAJVZX010000010.1 GCA_913020625.1 uncultured Pelagibacterales bacterium | reverse complement strand
GTTCTATTATGTCAATCTATCAAGCCAGGTTTACAAAGTATTTAATTAATAGAGGCTTATTAAAAGATGAGGGCAGAAAAATCTGGGCATTTTTAGGCGATGGGGAAACAGATGAGCCAGAATCACTAGGAGCAATTGGATTAGCTTCAAGGGAAAAATTGGATAATCTTATATTTGTTATCAATTGTAATTTACAAAGATTAGATGGTCCGGTTAGAGGAAATGGAAAAATCATTCAGGAACTAGAAGGCATTTTTAGAGGAGCAGGATGGAATGTAATTAAAGTTATTTGGGGTTCATACTGGGATCCACTACTAACAAAAGATAAAAGTGGCCTGTTGATAAAAAGAATGAACGAATGTGTTGATGGTGAATATCAAGCCTTTAAAGCTAATGATGGCGGACATGTAAGGGAAAAATTTTTTGGAAAATATCCTAAGTTAAAAGATTTAGTTTCAACGATGACTGATAGAGATATATGGAAACTTAATAGAGGTGGTCATGACCCACATAAAGTTTATGCAGCTTATGATGAGGCAATGAAAACTAAAGATAAACCTACTGTAATTCTTGCAAAAACCATCAAAGGATATGGCATGGGTAAATCAGGAGAAAGTACAAATATTACTCACCAGCAAAAAAAATTAGGTGAAGAAGCATTGCTATATTATAGAGATCGTTTTGATATTCCTCTTACAGATAAACAAGTAAAGAATATAGAATTTTATAAACCTGACGAAAGATCAGAGGAAATAAAATATCTTAAAGAAAGAAGAATGAGACTTGGGGGAAATTTACCTGAAAGAAGCTCTTTTGCTAAATCAATTAAGAAGCCTTCAAATGATATTTTTGAGAATATGTTAAAATCTTCGAAAGATCGCGAAATGTCTACAACAATGGTTCTAGTGAGATTGCTAACAAGTTTATTGAGAGATAAAAATATAGCTCCAAGGTTAGTTCCTATTATTCCAGATGAGGCTAGAACTTTCGGAATGGAAGGTTTCTTTCAAAAGATTGGTATCTATGCTCATGAAGGTCAAAAATATGAACCTGAAGATTTTGAACAATTGAGTTCTTATAGGGAAGATAAAAAAGGTCAAGTACTAGAAGAAGGTATAACTGAATCAGGAGCAATGTCTTCTTTTATAGCTGCAGGAACTGCATATACAAATCATGATTTAGAAATGATACCAATTTACACCTTCTACTCTATGTTTGGTTTTCAGCGAGTGATGGACCTTATTTGGGCAGCTGGAGATTCTCAAGCAAGAGGATTTCTTATTGGAGCAACTTCAGGAAGAACTACTTTAGCAGGAGAAGGTTTACAGCATCAAGACGGCCATAGCCATTTATTGGCTTCAACAATTCCTAATTGTATAAGTTATGATCCCACATTTTCATATGAAGTGGCAATCATTTTACAAGAAGGCATAAGGAGAATGCATGAAAAACAAGAAAATATTTTTTATTACTTGACGACAATGAATGAAAACTACCGACATCCAGCAATGCCAAAAGATTGTCAAAAAGGTGTTCTTAAAGGCATGTATTTATTTAAGGAGTTTAATAACAAAGGAAAAACTAAAATTCAATTATTGGGCTGTGGGGCCATTTTAAGAGAGATGATAGCTGCTGCAGAAATATTAAGTAAAGAATATAGTATTGATAGTGATGTTTGGAGCGTAACTAGTTTTAACGAATTGAGAAAAGATGGCATGGAAATTGAAAGAAAAAATCTACTTAATGTAACAGAAAAAACAGAAAAATCCTATGTAGAAAAATGTCTAGGGAAAAGAGATGGTCCAATTATTGCGGCCTCAGATTATATAAGAAGTTTTGCCGATCAGATAAGACCTTATACTTCTAAATCATTTTATTCCTTTGGTACTGATGGATATGGCAGAAGTGATAGCAGAAAAAATTTAAGGAAATTTTTTGAAGTTGATAAAGAGCATATTGTAACGTACACATTAAGTGCATTGGCTAAAGAACAACTTATACCTTCAAAATACGCAGATAGAGCAATGAAGAAATATAAGATAGACAAAGATAGTCCAATACCAACTTCATTGTAATAATGACTGAAAAAAAACCAACCATAGTTAATGCGAGCCCAAAAGTAAGAAAATTTGCAAGAGAATTGGGTGCCAATTTACATTTAATAGACGGATCACAAAGAGAAGGTAGAGTTACAGAAGATGATATAAGATTATTTGTTAAAGAATCTCTTTCAAAAAAAGTTTTACAAAAAAAAGAAGTAGCAACTCAAGAGTATGACCATTCAGAATTTGGAGAAATCGATGTACAACCTATACCTAGAATAAAAAAAATTGCTATACCACATTTACAAAAATCCTGGAATAAAATTCCACATGTTACACATCATGATGAAGCAGATATAACTGAGATGGAAGAATTTAGAAAATCTCTGAAAGATACTTATACCGGCGAAAAAATTAAAATAACACTATTAGCTTTTATTATGAGAGCATTAGTCAGAGCTTTGAAGGATTATCCAAACTTTAATTCATCTTTAGATATAGAAAATAATAAAGTTATTTATAAAAAATATTTTCATATTGGAATAGCAGTAGATACTCCGCAGGGATTAATGGTACCAAAGATTAGAAATGTAGAAAAAAAAAATATAACTACATTAGGAAAGGAGCTTAAAGATGTTAGTGAGGCATGTAGAAATTTAAAAGTAGATAAAAAAGAATTTTACGGTGGTTCAATGACCATATCTAGTTTGGGTGGAATTGGTGGAAGTTTTTTTACTCCTATAATTAATTTTCCTGAAGTGGCAATTCTTGGTGTCGGTAGAGCTGAGACAAAACAAATATATTTTGATGAAAAATTTCAAAAAAGGATTATACTACCGCTATCCTTATCATATGATCATAGAATTATAGACGGAGCAGAAGGAGCAAAATTCTGTAATCATTTAAAGGATAGTCTAGGGAAAGATTTTGCTTATAAACTAACGATATAAGCCCTCCTCAATGAAAAAAACAGTATCATTTGCTTGCCTGCTTGCCTGTACCTTTATCTGGGGAACGACATTCATTGCCCAAGATACTGGGATGGATAATATAGGTCCATTCACTTTTAATTCTGTTCGATTTTTCGTGGGTTTTTTAACCATTAGTCCCTTTGTTTTTTTATTTGAGAGAAAAAAAATAAATATTCAAATAAGAACCAAAGCTAATGAATTTATTAAACTTATCATACCTGTTGGGGTGTTTTTATTTTTAGGAACTGTATTCCAGCAGGTCTCATTGCTTTATACAGACGTAGCAAATTCTGCTTTTTTTACAATTTTTTATGTACCAATGGTTCCAATTATTGTTTATTTTTTATTTTCTGAAAGATTACACTGGTCTATATGGCCATCTGTAGTTGCATGTATCATCGGAGGTTATCTTTTAAGCGATGTTAGTGATGTTAATATCCGATTTGGTGATGGTTTAGTATTAATTGGTGCTTTATTTTGGGCACTACATATTATTTACATAGGAAAAATAATAGATCGGTTTGATCTACCTTTTTTTATTGCAATGTTGCAAAATATTGTAGTAGCGGGGTTTTCTTTCTTTTTGGTAATTATGTTTGAAGAAATAGATTTCTCTAAAATTAGATTAGAAACAGTAGAAATTTTATATGCAGGTATTTTATCTGGAGGAGCTGCATTTGCCCTACAACTTTTTGGACAGAAGAATATTTCAGCAGCACCAGCTGCAATTGTAATGTCACTTGAGGGAGTTTTTGCTGCAATCTCTGCTTGGATAATTTTAAACCAATTATTGGGTTTAAATAATATTATAGGTTGCACCTTGATACTTGGTGGTGTTTTACTATCTCAAATTGCGCCAATTTATGAAAAAAATAGGTTATAAATAAACCACAGCCAATATAAATAAAGATAGTATTATTCTATAGATTACAAATACGTTTAAACTAAATTTTTTAATAAAATTTAGAAAAAGCATGATCGTAAAATATGAAAAAATAAAAGAAAATATAACAGCAATAATTGCTAAAAAATTAAGTTCAGCGCTACCTTCTTTATAGATATTGTAAATTCCTAAAAGACTAGCAGCACCTAAAGTTGGTATTGATAGAAAAAATGAAATTTTAGCTGAGTCAAACCTACTAAAGCCCAATAATCTTCCCGATGTAATGGTAATACCAGATCTACTAACCCCTGGTATTAAAGCTAGAACTTGAAATAAACCTATGATGATCGCTGAGCTATTAGTAAATTCTGTATCAATTTTTTTTGTGATTTCAAACTTATCACTAATGTATAATAAGATACCAAATATTAAACTCATCCAACCAATAACTTCTAAACTTCTTAAAAAATTAATTAATTCAGTTTTGTAAAGAATGTAACCAACGGGAATTATTGGAATAGTTCCCAATATAATTTTGATTAAAAAACTTTTATTCTGAACAAAATTGAATAAATCTCTTCTAAAATAAAATATAATTGCGATTAAAGATCCAAGATGTAAACTAATATCTATTAATAAGTTTTGATTATTGAATTCGTAATACTCGGAAAATAATACAAGATGAGCAGATGAGCTTACGGGTAAAAATTCAGAAACGCCCTGAATTAAGGAAAGTATAAAAATTTCAATATTATCTGAAATCATTTGGATTGCTGATCAATAGCTTAAAATTGTGTTCAATTCTGTATAAAATTAAGTACATAACAGATATGCGCAAATATCAAAACTGGCTAAAACAAAGGTTTTTTTGATAAAATAGTCATATATATTGACCTAATATAGATATACTTCCATTAAATATACTTTATAAATTATAGCTAATATGACAGAAAAAATGCTTAAATTTGCTAAAATTGGTAAACAAACACCACCTAAAAGAAAGGTTGATCAACGAAAAGAAGATTTTGAAGAAATTTATGAAGAATTCATTACTGGTAAAGCAAAAGAACAATCCAGTAGGTGTTCACAATGTGGAGTGCCTTTTTGCCAAATTCATTGTCCACTGCATAACAATATTCCTGATTGGCTAAAATTAACAGCAGAGGGAAGATTAGAAGAAGCTTATGAGTTATCTCAAAGTACAAACAATATGCCCGAAGTTTGTGGAAGAATTTGTCCACAAGATAGGCTTTGCGAGGGAAATTGTGTCATTGAGCAATCTGGTCACGGAACTGTAACTATTGGTTCAGTAGAAAAATATATTACTGAAACAGCATGGAACAATGGTTGGATTAAACCTATTAGTGTAAAAAATGAAATTAGTCAAAGTGTTGGAATTATTGGTGCAGGACCTGCAGGTCTAGCATGTGCAGAAGAATTAAGAAAACTTGGATACGATATAACTGTTTATGATCGTTATGATAGAGCAGGCGGTCTTTTAATATATGGAATTCCTAATTTTAAATTAGAAAAATTTGTTGTTGAAAGAAGAACAAAATTATTAGCAGAAGGCGGGATAAAATTTACTCAAAATTTTGAAGTAGGAAAAGATATAAGTTTGGATGAATTAAGAGACAAACATGATGCATTGCTAATTGCTACTGGAGTTTATAAAGCACGAGAAATAAAAATACCTGGAAATAATTTAAAAAATATTTTTCCAGCCATGGATTTTTTGACAGCTTCAAATCGAAAAGGTTTAGGTGATAAAGTAGAAAATTTTGATAACGGAAATTTAAATACAGAGGGTAAAGATGTTACGGTAATTGGAGGAGGAGACACGGCAATGGATTGCGTTAGAACTTTTGTAAGACAAAATGCAAAATCAGTTAAATGTTTATATAGAAGAGATAAAGAAAATATGCCAGGCTCAGCGAGGGAAGTATTAAATGCTGAAGAAGAAGGTGTAGAATTTATTTGGCTATCTAATCCAAAAGAATTTATTGGAGATAATAAAGTAGAAAAATTAATAGCAGATAAAATCAAACTTGGAAATCCAGATGAAACTGGAAGAAAAAAACCTGAAATAGTCTCAGGATCAGAATTTGAAATAAAAACAGATTTAGTAGTTAAAGCGCTTGGCTTTGATCCAGAAAATCTGCCACAACTATTCAATTGTTCAGATTTATCAGTGACAAGATGGGGTACACTTAAAACTGATTTTAAAACAATGGAAACAAATATTCCAGGTGTTTTTGCAGCAGGAGATATAATAAGAGGTGCATCATTAGTAGTGTGGGCAATAAGAGATGGAAGAGATGCTGCAGATTCAATTAAAAAATATTTACAAAAAAAAATTAATCAAAAAATAAAGGCAGCATAAATTATGAAACTTTATAAAAAAAATTTAAAAAAACTAATCAAAGGTAATGTTTATAATCCAAAAATGGAACATGATGCTTGTGGTGTTGGCTTAGTTGCTTCTACGGATGGAAAAAAATCAAGAAAAATTGTAGAATATGGAATTGAAGCTTTGAAAGCTGTTTGGCATCGTGGGGCTGTGGATGCAGACGGTAAAACTGGAGATGGAGCTGGAATTCATGTTGAAATCTCTTCCGATTTTTTTATCGAAAAAATTGAAATTACTGGTCATAATTATGACAATTCCGAAATTTGTATTGGAATGGTCTTTTTACCAAAAAATGATTATGTGGCGCAGGAAAAATCAAGATCAATAGTTGAAGCTGAGCTCAAAATAAATGACTTTTCTATATATGGTTGGAGACAAGTTCCAGTAAATACAAAAGTTTTAGGCATTAGAGCTGAATTCACTAGGCCAGAAATTATGCAAGTTATTTTTAAATCAAATAATCATAAATTAAAAAACAAAGATCTCGAAAGGCAACTTTATGTAGTAAGAAAAAAAATTGAAAAACAAGTAATAGCTTCTCAGCTAAGAGATTTTTATATTTGTTCATTTAGTTCAAAATCAATAATTTATAAAGGAATGTTTCTAGCTGAAGCAATGTCAGATTTTTATCCTGATTTACAAGATAAAAGATTTATTTCAAGATTTGCTATTTTTCACCAAAGATATTCGACAAATACTTCTCCTAGTTGGGAACTTGCACAACCTTTTAGAGCTTTAGCCCATAATGGAGAAATTAATACTTTTAAAGGGAATTACAATTGGATGAAAGTTCACGAACAAGAAATGAATAGTAATTTGTTTAATGATCCTGAAGATTTAATCCCTGTAATAAATTCTAGTGATTCAGATTCAGCAGCTTTAGATAAAGTTTTTGAACTGCTTAATCGTTCAGGGCAATCTGCACCACTAGCCAAACTTATGTTAATTCCAGATGCTTGGTCTAAAAAAAATAAAACTTTACCAAAAAATCACCAACAACTTTTTAATTTTTTAAATAGTACAATGGAACCCTGGGATGGACCTGCTGCGATAGCAGCTACCGATAATGAATGGATTATTGCTGCTCAAGACAGGAATGGATTAAGACCCTTAAGATATACAATTACTAAAGATAAATTTTTATTTGCTGGATCTGAAACTGGAATGATTCCACTAGAAGAAGATAGAATTATATTTAAAGGCAGATTAGGACCTGGTAAAATTATAGGTATACATTTAGATAAAGGAAAAATTTATGACAATAATGATATAAAAAATTACCTTTCAAAAGAATATAAGAATTTTTATAATCAAATAATCAATCTTGACAAAAAATTTCCAATTGAAAAAGAAAAACAATTTTTTTCAGGGAAAGAATTAAGAAAAAAACAATATGTTTTTGGGTTAAGTATTGAAGATTTAGAGTTAATTTTACATCCAATGGTAGAGGATTCTAAAGAAGCAATCGGATCTATGGGTGATGATACACCACTGGCGGTTTTATCAGATCAATATAGACCTCTCAGTCATTATTTTAGGCAAAATTTTAGTCAAGTAACTAATCCTCCAATAGACTCTTTGAGAGAAAACAAAGTAATGAGTTTAAGAACTAGATTTGGAAATCTAGGAAATATTTTAAATTTTAATGATTTATCCAAAGAAAATATATACGTTTTAGATAGTCCTATATTATCAAATTCCCAATTTGAGAAATTTAAAGATTATTTTAAAGAAAATTATAAGATTATAGAGTGCACTTTTAATAAAGAAGATACGTTAAAAGTTGCTTTAGATAGAATTCGCTCTTCGGCAGAAATAGCAGCAAGAGAAGGAATTAAACAAATTATTTTGACAGATAAAATTATTGATGAAAATACATTAGCAATTCCAATGGTTTTAGCTGTTGGAGCAATTAACTCTCACCTAATTCAAAAAAGTCTAAGAGGTTTTATATCCCTCAACGTCCAAACTGGAGATGTTTTAGATACTCACTCTTATGCAACTTTACTAGGTGTTGGTGCAACAACCATAAATCCTTATTTAGCATTGGATACAATTTGTCAAAGATTTGAAAAAAATTTATTTGGTAAGTTTGATATAGAGGATTGCATCAAGAGATACATAAAGTCAGTGGATAATGGATTGCTAAAAATTATGTCTAAAATGGGCATTTCAGTTTTAAGTTCTTACAGAGGTGGATGCAATTTTGAAACTGTAGGTTTAAGCAGAGCGATTGTTGCAGAATTTTTCCCTGGTGTAGTTTCTAGAATTTCTGGAATTGGCTTAACAGGAATAGAAAAAAAAATTAGAGGAATACATGCAAAAGCATATCAGGAAAATGTAAGTGTATTGCCAATTGGAGGATTATATAAGTATAGAAAAAATGGAGAAACACATCAGTATCAAGGGAAATTAATACATATGCTTCAACATGCAGTTACAAATAATTCTTATGAAACGTATAAAAAATATACTCAAGAGATTTACGATCTTTCTCCAATAAATCTTAGAGATTTAGTAGATTTTAGAAAAAGATATATAAATGAACCAATAAATATATCGGAAGTAGAACCTGTATCAGAAATATTACAAAGATTTGGAAGTGGAAGCATGTCTCATGGAGCTTTATCTCAAGAAGCTCACGAAACACTGGCTATTGGAATGAATAGAATTAAAGGGGCATCTTGTAGTGGTGAAGGAGGAGAGGATGTCAAACGAGCTAAACCATTAGAAAATGGAGATAGTGCTAACTCAAGAGTAAAACAAATAGCATCTGCAAGATTTGGAGTGACAATAGACTATTTAAATAATTGTAATGAAATTGAAATTAAAATTGCACAAGGCGCTAAACCTGGTGAAGGAGGGCAATTACCAGGATTTAAAGTTACAAAAGATATAGCAAAATTAAGACATTCAACTCCTGGCGTTACATTAATTTCGCCTCCACCTCATCATGATATTTATTCAATTGAAGATTTGGCTCAACTTATTTATGATTTAAAACAAATTAATCCAAATGCAAGAGTTGGAGTAAAGTTAGTTGCATCTACCGGAGTAGGTACAATTGCTGCAGGAGTAGCTAAAGCAAAAGCTGATATTATTTTAATCTCCGGCCATTCTGGAGGCACAGGAGCAAGTCCTCAAACAAGTATAAAATATGTTGGCATACCTTGGGAAATGGGTCTTACAGAAGCTAATCAAATACTTACATTAAATAATTTAAGACATCGCGTAACTTTAAGAACAGACGGTGGAATAAAAACGGGTAGAGATATTGTAGTCGCAGCAATGATGGGAGCAGAAGAATTTGGAATCGGAACTACCTCACTTGTAGCAATGGGTTGTATCTTGGTGAGACAATGTCATTCAAACACATGTCCAGTTGGAGTATGTACTCAAGATGAAAAATTGAGAGAAAAATTTACTGGAACTCCTGATAAAATAGTAAATTTATTTACTTTTATTGCAGAAGAGGTGAGAGAAATATTATCGAAATTGGGGTTTAAATTTTTAAAAGATGTTATCGGAAGAACTGATCTTTTAAGACAAGTTAGCAAAGGATCATCAAATCTTGATGATCTAGACCTGAGTCCTTTATTTGTTCAAGCTGACCCAGGCGAAAATAAAAGATATTGTGAAAATAAGGAGATAAATAAAGTTCCAGAAACTTTAGATGAAAAAATTTATAAGGAAATTAAGGATAAATTAGATCAAACAGAAAATATTTATGTAAAGTATAATGTAAAAAATACTCACAGAGCAGTTGGGACTAGACTTTCACATTATCTTTATAAAAAATTTGGAAGTAAAAAATTGCAAGACAATTTTATTCAACTGGAGTTATCCGGTTCTGCTGGTCAATCGTTTGGTGCCTTTTCCATAAAAGGATTAAAATTAAAACTATATGGTGATGCAAACGACTATGTTGGAAAAGGTTTATCAGGGGGAATAATCTCAATTATTCCTTCAAAAGTAAGTAATTTAATAAGCCATGAAAATACAATTATTGGAAATACAGTTTTATATGGGGCTACATCAGGAAAATTATTTGCAGCGGGGAAAGCAGGAGAAAGATTTGCCGTAAGAAATTCTGGAGCACTGTCAGTTATAGAAGGATGTGATTCAAATGGTTGTGAATATATGACTGGAGGAATTGTAACTATTTTAGGAAAGGTTGGAGATAATTTTGCAGCAGGCATGACAGGTGGGATGGCCTTTATTTATGATCCTTTTTCTGAATTTGATAAATATGTAAATCCAGAAACAGTCATTTGGCAAAAACCTGAAACTAAATATTGGATAGATCTCCTAAAAAACACAATCAAAGAATATTGGAATGAAACCAAATCAGTTATTGCTGCTGAAATTTTGAATAATTTTGATAATGAAATACACAATTTTCAACAAGTATGTCCAATTGAAATGTTAGAAAAACTCGAAAACCCAATAACTACAAAGACCATTAAAGCCGTAGGTTAGTATGAAAAAAATTAAAATTTTCCACTTATAAAGAAGGGCTAAGAGAAATTTACAATCATTTGATTTAATTCATTACATATTTTTTTTAAATTATGTTTTTTGGATAAACTATGTTCTCCACCTTTTATTATGCAGAGTTTTTTATAAGCTTTAGGAAATATTTTTAATATTTTTTTTGAAAAGTTAATTGGAACTACCTCATCCTTAGATCCGTGAAACATACTTACAGGTATTTTTAAGTATATTTTTTTATTTAAAACTTTATTTTTTCTACCATCAAAAATAAGTTGTTTGGTTAGAGGATAGATATAACCATCATGTTCTAAATTATAAATTTTATTTCTAAGTATTTTTTTTTTAATTTTTTTATTAAATTTTTTCCACATTAATTTTTCTAAAAATTCTGGAGCTGATCCAATGCCAATAAAACCCTTAACTTGTTTTTTAAAAATTTTTATTAAATTTAAAGCAATCCATGAACCCATGCTTGATCCAATGATAATAAAATTTTTTTCTTTAAATTTGGCTTTAATTAAACAATGCGCATCTTTTGTCCACTTTGATATATTTCCATTTGTAAATTTTCCATATGATTTTCCATGGCCCGAATATTCAAAAGCTAGAAAATTAATTTTTTTTTTATAACTAAATTTTAAGAATGTAATTGGTTTTTTACCTTCAATATCAGACATAAATCCATGCAAAAAAATTACATATATTTTTGATGCTGATTTTGTAGACAAAAATCTAATTTTTTTTGTTTTAGAAATATTAAAATATTTAAACCGTTTATATGACATGAGAGTTAATATATAAGATAGTTCTAATGAGTTCCAAAATAAAAATTTTACAAGTAATACCCAAACTTGGTTATGGTGGTGCAGAAACGGGATGTTATGATTTAGCTCATTATCTTCCAGAAAATGGATGTAAATCTTATATTATTACTAGCGGAGGAGAACTTTTAAAATTTGTTAATAAAGATAAAGTTAAAGTAATTAGACTTCCAGTTCAGTCAAAAAATCCAATCATAATGTTATTTAATGCGATAATAATTTTTTTTATAATATGGTTTTTAAATATTTCAGTAGTTCATGCCAGAAGTAGAGCACCTGCTTGGTCGTGTTTACTTGCTACAAAATTTACAAAATCAAAATTTGTCACAACTTTTCATGGGACTTATAATTTTTCTAATTCATTAAAAAAATTTTATAACTCAGTTATGGTAAGATCTGATTTGGTTATTGGTGGTTCAAATTTTATTTTTGAACATGTTTATCAAAATTATGGAGATTTTTTTGAAAATAAGAAGCGAAAATTCCTGGTTATATTTAGAGGTATTAATACAGATTTTTTTAGTCAAAAAAAAATAAATCAAAATAAGTTACAAAATCTAATTAAAAAATGGAATATAGATAAAACAAAATTTATAATTTTATTACCAGGTCGGTTAACTCCTTGGAAGGGGCAAGAAGTATTTATTGAAGCTTTAAATATATTAAATCAACAAAGTGATGTTAGGCCTTTTTTCGTTATTATAGCTGGAAGTGATCAAGGACGTAAAGTTTATTCTAAAAGATTAGAATCTTTAGTTGAAAAATATAAATTAAATAGGAATTTAATTTTTGTATCACAGTGCAAAGAAATGCCAATAGCTTACCAAATTTCAGATGTGGTTGTTTCATCTTCTATAGAACCTGAAGCTTTTGGCAGGGTTTCAGTTGAAGCTCAATCTATGGAAAAGCCTATAGTTGCGAGTAATATAGGTGGTTCAAAAGAGACAATAATTAATGATAAAACTGGTTTTCTTTTTGAGGCAGGTAATGCTAAAGCTCTAGCAGAAAAATTAAAAGAAACAATGAATTTAGGTCAGATGACATTGCAATCTATAGGAATTGAAGGTAGAAAAAATGTTCTTAAAAAATTTGATATTGACAGAATGTGTTTTGCAACTTTTTCAGAGTATAAAAAATTAGTAGAATAATTATTTAATGCCAAAAATAAAATTATCAGATGGAAAATTAATTAATTTTGAAACTAATGTTAATGGACTTCAGGTATCTCAAAAAATAAGTAAATCTTTGTTCGAACAGGCAATGGTCATGAGCGTGGATGGTGAACTAAAAGATTTAACTTCAGAAATAAATAAAGATTCAGAGATAAAAATTTTTACTGCCAAAGATAAAGAAGGCTTAGAAGTTTTGCGTCATGATACTGCTCATATTTTAGCCATGGCTGTGCAAGAATTATATCCAGGAACTCAAGTAACAATTGGACCAGTAATTGAAAATGGTTTTTATTATGATTTTTCTAGAAAAGATCCTTTTACAGAAGATGATTTAAAAAAAATTGAATTAAGAATGAAAAAAATTGTAGATAGAGACGAAATTACAAGAAAGGAAATTTGGAAAAGAGACAAAGCAATTAAACATTTTAAGAAAATTGGAGAAAAATATAAAGCCGAGATAATTGAAAGCATTCCAGCAGATGAAGATATTTCAATTTATTACCATGGAGATTGGAATGACTTATGTAGAGGTCCTCATTTACCATCAACAGGAAAAATTGGTAAAGCTTTTAAGCTCACAAAAGTTTCAGGAGCCTATTGGCGAGGAAACTCAAATAATGAAATGTTGCAAAGAATATATGGCACTTCTTGGAGCAACCAAAAAGATCTAGATTTATATTTGCAAAGACTTGAAGAAGCCGAAAAACGAGATCACAGAAAACTTGGTAAAGAAATGGATTTATTTCATTTTAGAGAAGAAAGTCCTGGATCAGTATTTTGGCATAGTAAAGGTTGGTCTTTATTTCAAAAATTAATTGACTACATGAGAGCAAAACAAAAAAAAGCAGGCTATAATGAAATTAATACACCTGAACTATTAGATAGATCACTTTGGGAAAAATCTGGTCATTGGGATAAGTTTGGAGATCTCATGTTTACTTCAATCACCCCTGATGACAAAGTTTTTGCTATTAAGCCAATGAACTGTCCTGGATGTGTTCAGGTTTTTAATCAGGGGTTGAAAAGCTATAGAGACCTACCTTTAAAATTATCAGAGTTTGGAAAGGTTCATAGATATGAATCTTCAGGAGCACTTCATGGTCTTTTAAGAGTAAGGGCTTTCACACAAGATGATGCTCATATTTTTTGTACAGAAGATCAAATTACTGATGAATGTTTAAGTGTAACAAATTTGATATTAGAAATTTATAAAGATCTTGGCTTTACAAATGTTCTACTACAATTTTCTGACAGACCACAAAAAAGAGTGGGAGACGATAGGATTTGGGACAAAGCAGAATCTGCATTATTAAAAGCAATCAAACAATCAAAGCTAAAATATGAAATTAATAAAGGTGAAGGAGCATTTTATGGTCCAAAAATTGATTTTGTACTTAGGGATAGTATTGAGCGTGATTGGCAGTGTGGAACTTTACAAGTAGATTTAAATCTTCCTTCAAGACTTGATGCTTCTTATGTTGCTAGCGATGGATCTAAAAAAGTGCCAGTAATGCTGCACAGAGCATTATTTGGATCTTTAGAAAGATTTATTGGTATTTTAATCGAACATTATGCTGGAAAATTTCCTTTTTGGTTATCACCTTTGCAAGCAGTAGTTTTACCCATATCAGAAGATTTTGATGAATATGCAAAAAAGATATATGAAGAATTTACAAAAGTCGGTATAAATTGTGCAATGGATTTAAAAAACCATAAATTAAATTATAAAATAAGAGAGCATTCTCTCGCAAAAATTCCTTTACTTTTGATTTGTGGGAAAAAAGAAGTTGACACTAATTCAATAACAATTAGAAGATTGGGTTCTGTAAAGCAAGAAACTATGGATTTAAAAGAATCAATTAAAAAATTTTCCTCACTCAATGCTGCACCTTTAAACTAAGTGGTAGATTTTAAGAAAAATTATTTTCAAAAAAGAACTAGAGATCGTGGACCTAGATCAAATAGTAGAATTAGTGCTTTAGAAGTCCAAGTAATAAGCAATGATGGAAAAAATTTGGGGGTGCTACAAACAAAAGAAGCAATACAGATAGCCAAAGATGAAGGACTAGATCTAATAGAAATTTCTCCAAATGCGAGGCCTCCAGTTTGTAAAATAATTGATATTGGAAAATATAAATATGATTTACAAAAAAAAGCAAACAAGGCTAAAAAAAAACAAAAAGTGATTGAGCTTAAAGAAATTAAGTTAAGACCAGTTACAGATGTACATGATTATAATTTTAAGATAAAAAATGCACAAAAATTTCTTACAAAGGGAGATAAAGTGAAATTTATTGTTAAATTTAAAGGAAGAGAACTTCAGCATGCTAACCTTGGAGTGGACTTAATGAAAAGAATACAAGAAGACACAAAAATAGTAGGTAAGACTGATCAAAGCCCAAAATTTGAAGGCAAGCAAATGATAATGGTGATTCAGCCTTTATAATAATAGATTAAATTAGTTGTAAAATAATTCTATTGTTTGTATAACCCAGCGGATAATTTATGCCCAAACTTAAAACAAAAAGTTCAGCAAAAAAAAGATTTAAAATTACAGCAAGAGGAAAAGTTATGATGCCTCAAGCCAACAAGAGACATGGTATGATTAAGAGAACAAATTCACAAATTAGAAAACAACGAGGCACAACAATTATGTCTAAGCAAGATGCTAAGATAGTAAAATCTTATATGCCTTATAATTTAAGAGGATAATTATGGCTAGAGTAAAAAGAGGTGTAACAAGTCATGCTAAACATAAAAAAGTTTTAAAAGCAGTCAAAGGTTATTGGGGCAGAAGAAAAAATACTATTAGAGTAGCAAAGCAAGCAATGGAAAAAGCTATGCAATATGCTTACAGAGATAGAAAGACAAAAAAAAGAGATTTTCGTTCATTATGGATTCAGAGAATAAATGCTGGAGTAAGATCAGAAGGCATGACGTATTCAAAATTTATTAATGGTTTAAGTAAATCAGGGGTTAAATTAGATAGAAAAGTCCTAGCTGATTTAGCATATGATCATCCCGATGCTTTTAAAACTATTGTAAAAAAAGTACAATCCGCTCTTAACTAATCAAAGCGATTGCTTTATCCTACTATATCTAAGAATCATATAAATCATGAGCGATATACAAAGTTTAAAAACAGAATTTACAAAAAAAATTAAAGAAAAAATTAACAAGCAAGAACTTGACAGTATTAAGACCGAGTTATTTGGAAAAAATGGAAAAATATCATCCTTATTTAAAAATCTTGGAAATTTATCAGCAGATCAAAAAAAGGAATTTGCATCTAATTTAAATCTTTTAAAAGATGATTTAATTTCTTTAATAAATAAAAAGTTTTCTGATTTAGAAATTCAAGAAATAAACAATAAACTTAAAAATGAAAAAATAGATGTAACTTTACCAGGAAGAACTTACTTTAATGGGAAAATACATCCAGTTTCACAAGTTATAGATGAGGTTACTTCTATTTTTTCAGAAATTGGTTTTTCTGTTGAAGAAGGACCTGATGTAGAAAACGAATATTATAATTTTTCTGCACTAAATACTCCTGAAAACCATCCAGCAAGAGATATGCATGATACTTTTTATCTTGATCATTCTAAAAATCTACTTTTACGAACCCACACATCTCCTGTTCAAATTAGAACTATGTTAAAGAGCAAACCGCCATTTAAAATAATTGCTCCTGGAAGAACTTATAGATGTGATAGTGATCAAACACACTCACCTATGTTTCATCAATTAGAAGGCCTACATATTGATCGAGATATTAATATGGGTCACCTTAAGGGTTGTTTATATTATTTTGTTAAAAAATTTTTCGAAGTTGATAAAATAAAAGTAAGATTTAGGCCAAGTCATTTTCCATTTACCGAACCTTCAGCAGAAGTGGATATTGGATATAAAATTGAAGATGGAAAAATCAAAATTGGTGAAGGTGATAAATGGTTAGAAATTCTTGGTTGCGGAATGGTACATCCTAATGTCCTTAAAAATGCAAAAGTAAATCCTAAACAATATCAAGGTTACGCCTTTGGCGTTGGAATAGATCGTTTAGCCATGCTTAAATATGGAATTAATGATCTTAGATCTTTTTTTGAAAATGATATTAGATGGTTAGAGTTTTACGGGTTTGATCCGCTTGACGTTCCAACAAATTATAGAGGCTTAAGCAGATGATAACACCTTTATCATGGTTAAAAAATCATCTATCAACAAAGGCAAACTTCAATCAAGTAGTTGAACGTTTAACAAGAATTGGTTTGGAAGTGGAAAATATAAGGTCCTCAAATGGTGATTTAGATAATTTTATTATTTGTAAAATTGTTAAATCTCAAAAGCATCCAAATGCGGATAAACTAAAACTTTGTGATGTTAATGTTGGTGAAGGAAATTTGGTTAAAGTTGTTTGTGGAGCCCAAAATGCAAGAGATGGATTATTTACTGTTTATGCTCCTCCAGGAACATTTATTCCAAAAACTAAAATGAAACTGAAAATAGCAAAAATTAGGGGGATAGAATCACATGGAATGCTATGTTCAGGATATGAGCTTGATCAATCTTCGGACAAAGAAGGAATTATCGAATTAAATAAAAAAGAAAAAAATATAGGTGATAAATATTTTAAAAACTCTGGTGAACAAACTATGGATATTGCCATTACTCCTAACCGACCGGACTGTTTAGGGGTTCGGGGCATTGCAAGAGATTTGGCATCATCTGGTTTAGGTCAGCTAAAAAAACAACCATCTATTAAAATAAATCAAAAATTTAAACAACCCATTAAAGTTTCAATAGGTAAAGAAAAAGACCAAGGTTGTGCAGTTTTTGGAAGTGTATATATAAAAAATGTTCACAATAAAGAAAGCCCTGATTGGTTAAAAAAGAAAATTATATCCATAGGTTTAAAACCTATTTCTGCAATAGTAGATGCCACTAATTATGTGATGTTTGATTTAAATCGACCCTTGCACGCGTATGATGCTGATAAAATTGATAAAGAAATTATAGTAAGAAATTCTAAAAAAGGAGAGTCTTTTGAAGCATTAGATAACAAAAAATATACACTCGAAAATAACATGTGTGCAATCAGTGACAAATCAGGCGTTCTAGGTCTTGGTGGAATTATTGGAGGTACCAGATCTGGCACAGAGTTTTCAACTAAAAATATTTTATTGGAATCGGCTTATTTTTATCCCTCATCAATAAGAAAAACTTCTAAGATATTGAACATTGATACAGATGCTAAATATAGATTTGAAAGAGGCATAGATCCGGATTCTATTCACTTAGGGCTAGAACTAGGAATGTGCATGATATTAGATATATGTGGAGGTGAAGCTAGCAAATTTTCAATTGTTGGCAAATTAAAAGAAGAAAGAAAAGTAATTGACTTAGACCCAAAAAAATTTCTAAAAGTTATTGGATTTTCGGTCACTGTTTCAGATATTAAAAAAATTTTATCCTCATTGGGATGTTCTATAAAAATGAGAAAAAATAATGTTAAAGTTCTACCACCTTCATGGAGACTCGATCTTAAAGAAGATATTGATCTTATTGAAGAGCTTGCAAGAATTAAAGGCTACGACAAAGTACCTTTAATAAATCCTGAAAAAGAAAATATTAAAGATACTTTAAATTATAAACAAAAGCTTTTTCATTTTTCTCAGCGATCTGTAGCTTCAAAAGGCTTTAACGAAGCAGTTACATGGTCGTTTACAGATTCAAGAATAGATAATCTATTTTCAGAATTAAAAAATGAGATTAAACTGACTAATCCAATTTCTAATGATTTAAATGTGTTGAGATCATCTCTTTATTCAAATTTAATAATAAGTGCTAAAAAAAATA
>CAJVZX010000009.1 GCA_913020625.1 uncultured Pelagibacterales bacterium | reverse complement strand
ATTATAAATCCTTCATTTTTTAAAACTTCTAATATTCTTGTTTTAAAAATTGATGCTGGCATTTCTATTTTTTTATGTGATCTCATTAATCCATTTTTAATTCTTGCTATCATGTCTGCTATTGGGTCAGTTAAACTCATTTAATTTTCCTTTCTTACCAACTTGATTTCACCATTCCTGGTATTTTACCCGAAAGAGTCAATTCTCTAAGCGCTATTCTAGATACTTTTAATTTTCTATATACTCCATGTGCTCGTCCAGTTATTTCACAACGATTCTTAATTCTTGTTCTTGAAGAATTTCTGGGTAGTTTAGACAGTTTTAATTGTGCTTGAAATCTTTCATCTAAACTTATTTTTTTATTCATTGTTATTTTTTTTAGTTTCTTTCGCTTTTCAATAAACTTTTTATTTAATTTAATTCTTTTTTTATTTCTATTTACCGCACTTGCTTTAGCCATATAACTCCTTTATTTTTTTTCTTCCTTAATAAATGGAAAATTTAACTCTTCTAATAATGCCAATGTATGAAAAGATTCTTCCGCAGAAGTAACTATTGTTATATCTAAACCTCTTATCTTATCAACTTTATCAAAATTAACTTCTGGAAAAATTATATGTTCTTTAATTCCAAATGTGTAATTTCCAGAGGTATCTATTCCCTTTTGACTTAATCCTTTAAAATCTTTTATTCTAGGTAATGCAATGTTTACTAATCGATCAATAAATTCATACATTTTATCATTTCTTAAAGTCACTTTTAAACCTGCGCTAGTGTTTTTTCTTGTTTTAAAATTTGAGATTGATTTTTTAAATTTTGTAATTACAGGTCTTTGGCCAGATATTTGAGATAGATCATCTAAACAAGTTTTTAAAATTTTTTGATCATTTCCATCTATACCTAGACCCATATTTATTACAACTTTAATTAGTTTAGCTCCCATGTACTTATTTTTTAAAGAAAATTTATTTTGTAAATTGCTTTGAATTTTTGTGTAATATAGTTCTTTTAATCTAGGTATCATTATTTAGTAACTTTCTTTATTTTTTTATCTTCTTTTTTATTTTCAATTTTTAAGTTTGAAATATGTATAAAATTTTCTTTTGGAATAATTCCACCTTTATTTTCTTTTGTTGTTTTTACATGCTTTTTGACAATATTTATTCCTTTTACTTTGGCTCTATTAAGATAACGATTAATTTCAATAACTTCTCCTGATTTATTTTTATCTTTGCCTGTTAATATTTTTACTACATTTCCTTTTTTTAATTTCATAACTATTATAAAACCTCCGGTGCTAGTGAAATAATTTTCATTTGACCTTTTGATCTTAATTCTCTTGTTACAGGACCAAATATTCTTGTACCTAATGGTTCACCTTTTTCGTCCGTTAAAACAGCAGCATTTGTATCAAACTTAACTTTAGATCCATCTTCTCTATAAATACCTTTTTTCGTTCTTACAACTACTGCTCTATGTACAGTTCCTTTTTTAACTTTTCCTTTCGGCATTGCTTCTTTTATTGCAACTACAATAGTATCACCTATAGATGCATATCTTCTTTTTGAACCTCCTAAAACTTTAATACATTCAATTCTTTTTGCACCTGTGTTATCCGCTACCATTAGTTCCGTTTGTACCTGTATCATTGTATCACCTCTAAAACTTTAAATTTTTTTTGTTTTGATATTGGATTTGTTTCTATAATAGAAACTTTATCACCAACTTTAAGTAAATTTTTTTCATCATGTGCATGATATTTTTTTTTAGTTTTAATTACCTTTTTTAACACTGGATGTTGATATTTTCGTTCAACTAAAACAGTGATAGTTTTGTTTCTGTTATTTTTTACTACTTTACCTTTTAATATTTTTTTGGTCATATTTTTCATTTTTAATTGTAGTTTTAATTCTTGCTAATGTTTTTTTAATTGTATTTATCTTTGATGAATTAGTAATCTGACTGTTTATTTTTTGAAATCTAAAATTAAATAAATCTTTCTTAAATTTATCCAGATCTTTTATTAATTCATCTTTTGTTTTTTTTTTAATTTCTTTTATTTTCATATTATCTTTTAATAAATTTTGTTTTTATTGGAAGTTTTACTGATGCTTTATATAAAGCTACTTTAGCTACTTCTTCAGTTATACCATCTACCTCAAATAAAATTCTTCCTGGCTTAACTCTACATACCCAAAATTCAGGATTTCCTTTCCCTTTCCCCATTCTTACTTCAGTGGGTTTTTTTGAAACTGGAATGTTGGGAAATATTCTAGTCCATACTTTGCCTGTTCTTTTCATATATCTCGTCAGTGCTACTCTTGCAGCTTCAATCTGATTTGAAATTATTCTTTCTGGTTGCATGGCTTTTAAACCAAATGCTCCATAGTTTAACTTATCACATCTAGAAGCATTACCATGTATTCTTCCTTTGTGTGCTTTTCTATACTTTGTTCTTGTTGGTTGTAACATAATTATTTCTTATTAGTTTCTTGGCTAAATTCTCTATTAAATATTTCACCTTTATATATCCAAACTTTTACACCAATTATTCCATATGTAGTTAAGGCTTCTGCCTCTGCATAATCAACATCAGCTCTTAAGGTATGTAAAGGTATACTTCCTTCTCTGAGCCATTCTGTTCTAGCGATTTCATTTCCAGCCAGTCTTCCACTAACCATAACTTTTATTCCTCTAGCTCCAAGTCTAAGTGCTGACTGCATAGCTCTTTTCATGGCTCTTCTATAAGCTATTCTCTTTACTAACTGTTGTGTAATATTTTCAGCAACCAAGTAGCTATTTAACTCTGGTTTTTTAATTTCTTTTATATTTAAATGAACTTCATTAGAAGTAAATTGTGATAATTTTTTTTTGATTTTTTCTATATCACTACCCTTCTTACCAATTACAAATCCTGGACGAGAGGTATAAATAGTTATAAAACATTTTTTTGACGATCTCTCTATCATCACTTTCGAAACACCAGAATTGAGAACATTTTTTTTAATATAATCTCTAATTTTAAAATCTTCTATTAAATATGTCCCAAAATCATTTTTTTTAGCATACCAAACAGAATCCCATCCTCTGTTAACGCCCAACCTAAAACCTACTGGATTAACTTTTTGTCCCATGTTCCTCTATATTTTTTTTATCTGATAAAATTATTGTTAAGTTGCTATATGGTTTTTTTATAGGTGAGGCTCTACCTTTGGCCCTTGGTCTAAATCTTTTCATCACTATTCCTTTTCCACAATATGCTTCCTTTATAAATAATTTATCAATATCATATTGAAAATTATTTTCAGCATTGGCTATAGCTGATGTTATTGTTTTTTTTACATCTTTTGAAATTCTTTTATTAGAAAATGTTAAATCTCTAATAGCATGATCAACCTTTTTTCCAACAATTCCTCTTAGTATGACACTTAATTTTCTAGTGCTTGATCTTATATTTTTGTTTATAGATTTTACCAATTTTTCTTTAATTTTTTCTTTATTATTTTTTTTCATTTGTTACTTTCTTATCTTGTTCTTCAACCATTTTGGCTTTTTTATCAGCTGGGGTATGACCAAAAAATTGCCTTGTAGGTGAAAATTCGCCTAGTTTATGTCCAACCATGTCTTCAGAGATTGTTATAAGAATAAATTTTTTACCATTATAAACTAAAAAACTAACTCCAATAAAATCTGGAATGATAGTCGATTTTCTAGACCAGGTTTTAATTGGTTTTTTATTATTTTTAAATTTTTCAACTTTTTTTAACAAACTTGCTTCAACAAATGGACCTTTCCATACACCTCTGCTCATAAATTATCTTTTCTTTCTTTTTCGTCTTGTTATTATAAATTTATCTGTTTTTTTATTTTTTCTAGTTTTTAAACCTTTTGCTGATTGACCCCATGGTGATACTGGATGCCTTCCTCCAGCAGTTTTACCTTCGCCACCTCCATGTGGATGATCAACAGGATTCATTACAACTCCTCTTGTTTGAGGTCTTTTGCCAAGCCATCTATTTCTACCTGCTTTACCTATTTTAATATTTTTTTGATCTGGATTAGTTAAAATTCCTATAGTAGCTTTTGCTCTACTATCAATTTTTCTTATTTCTCCTGAATTCATTTTAATGATTGAATAAGTGCCATCAGAACCGGTTATTTGAACAGAAGAACCTGCTGATCTTGCAATTTTTCCGCCTCCACCTGGATTTATTTCTACATTATGAATATCAGTACCTACAGGTATGTCCTCTAAAGGCATAGAATTACCAATTTTAATCTCTTTTTTATTTCCTGATATAATTTGATCACCTATTTTAATTTTCTGTGGTGCTAACATGTAAGCATGTTCTCCATCATCATACTTTACAAGCATAATGTGGCAAGTCCTGTTTGGATCATATTCAATTCTAACAACTGTACACTTAACATCATCTTTTTTTCTAAAAAAATCAACTAATCGATATTTTTGTTTATGACCTCCTCCTATGTGTCTAGATGTAATTCTTCCATTATTATTTCTTCCATGAGATTTATATTTTTGCGAAGTTAATAATTTGAAGGGCTTCCCTTTCCAAAGTGAATCTTTAGCAACAAGAACTGTTCCTCTTGTTGATTTTGTATATGGTTTAAATGTTTTAAGTGACATAATTTAAATTCCAGTAGTCAAGTCAATATTTTGACCTTTTTTTAAAGTGACAATTGCCTTTTTATAACCTTGTACTTTAACTTTTTTTCCTCTTGTAGTTTTTGTTCGATTTTGCTTGTTAATAATATTAACTTTTATCACATTAACTTTAAAAATTTTTTCAATATTTTTTTTTATTGATATTTTATTTGCTTTTTTATTGATTTTAAAAACAACTTTATTTAGTTCAGATAAATTGGTACTTTTTTCAGTTATCATTGGTGAAATAATATTGTCATATAAATGTATTTTAGGCATTACTTAAACCTTTCTTCAATTATTTTTATAGCTGATATAGTAAAAATAATTTTTTTATACTTTAAAATATCAAAAATATTTAAAAATTCTACCATGGTAATTTTTATATTAGGAATGTTTCTTGCTGACAATTCTATATTTTTTTTTGAATTTTTATCTACAACTATTAAACAATTTTCTATTTGATATTTCTTAATAAATTCAGAAAATTCTTTTGTTTTGGATATTTTAGTTTTAAAATCTTCAAAAACACTTAGTAGTTTATCTTTATTTTTTTTAGAAAAAATACTAATTAAACTCAATTTCTTTTCTTTTTTATTTAATTTTCTAACTTTATAATTACCACCACCTTTTGGTCCATGAGCTACACCACCTCCAACAAAAATAGGTGCTTTTTTACTAGCATGTCTCGCGCCGCCAGTTCCCTTTTGAGCATAAATCTTTTTTGTTGAACCTATTATTTCATTTTTTTGTTTTGTTTTAGCTATCCTTAATTTTGTATTTGCATTGTTAGAATAAAATGCATGAGAAATTAATTTTTCATTTACTTTCGCTGAAAAAATTTTTTCTGGAATTTCAATTGACTTTCCTTTTCCATTTATATCAAAAGTTTCTATTTTCATTTATTTATTTCTTTTTTTTATCTTCAATATTTTTTAGTTTTAATTGTTTTTCTAGCTTTTCATTTAATGTAAGTTTTGTAATATTTTTAACTGATTTGTTTATATAAATAGTTGATTTTTTTGATCCTGGTATTGATCCTTTTAAATAAATTAAATTATTTTCTAAATCTGACTTAACAATTTCTAAATTTTGCATAGTGCGTAATTTATCACCCATATGACCTGCCATTTTTTTTCCTTTAAAAACTTTTCCTGGATCTTGTCTTTGACCGGTAGAGCCATGTGATCTATGTGACACTGATACACCATGAGATGCTCTTAAACCGCTAAAATTATACCTTTTCATCACTCCTGCAAAACCTTTACCTATAGTTTTTGCTTTAATATCAACAAATTTTGTATCTTTAAAAATTTCTAAACCAATTTCATTTCCTTCTTTAAAATCCTTTAGATTGTCAACTCTAAATTCTTTTAAAATTTTTTTTGGTTCGGTTGATTTTTTGCTAAAAAAACCTTTCATTGATTTAGTAAGTTTTGAGCCTTTTATTGACTCAAATCCTATTCTAACAGCATTATAACCTCTAGAATCTTTTGTAATTAAATCAATAATTCTTCCTTTTTCTATTTTAATAACCGTTACTGGTATAGATATGCCTGAAGGAAAAAATTCCCTTGTCATTCCTACTTTTTTTCCTATCAATCCTAAATTATTCATATCAATTATTAGTTATATTTTAATTTCAACATCTACGCCTGAGGCTAAATCTAATTTCATTAAAGCTTCCACTGTCTGTGGTGTTGGTTCTATTATATCAATTAATCTTTTATGAGTTCTTGTTTCAAATTGCTCTCTACTTTTTTTATCAATATGTGGTGATCTTAATACAGTGTATTTTTCAATTTTAGTTGGTAATGGAATAGGCCCTTTAATATTTGCACCGGTTCTTTTAACTGTATTTACTATTTCTTCAGTTGACAGATCGAGAATTTTATTATCGTATGCTTTTAATTTTATTCTAATATTTTGATTTTGCATAAATTAAGCCGTTTTCTTTATTACTTCATCTTGAACATTTTGAGGAACTTTCTCATAATGATCAAAAAACATTGAATATTGAGCTCTTCCCTGAGACATTGATCTAAGACTATTTATATATCCAAACATGTTTGCAAGTGGAACCATAGCAGTGATTACTGTAGCATTTCCTCTTACTTCTTGTGTACTTATATGTCCTCTTCTGCTATTTAAATCACCAATCACATCCCCCATATAATCTTCAGGTGTCACAACTTCCACCCTCATTACAGGTTCTAAAAGTTTTAATGTAGCTCTAGAACAAACTTCTTTAAAACATTGTCTTGATGCTAATTCAAAAGCTAAAACACTTGAGTCCACATCGTGGTGTAAGCCATCTAAAATTGTTACTTTATAATCTATAATTGGAAATCCTGCTAATATTCCTGAGTCTGATACAGTTTCTATTCCTTTTTCAACACCAGGTATAAATTCTTTTGGAATTGAACCACCTTTAATCTTATTTTCGATTTCTCTACCTTTGCCAGGTTCTAATGGTTCAATTGAAATTTTTACCCTTGCAAACTGACCTGCGCCACCACTTTGTTTTTTATGTATATAATCAAATTCAGCATTTTTTAGAATAGTTTCTCTGTAAGCAACTTGTGGGGCACCTATGTTAGCTTCAACTTTAAACTCTCTCTTCATTCTATCTACAATAATATCTAAATGAAGCTCACCCATTCCTTTTATTATTGTTTGTCCTGATTCTTCATCTGATGTTACTCTAAAAGATGGATCTTCTTTAGCTAGTCTACCTAAAGCTTCACCCATTTTTTCTTGGTCAGCTTTTGTTTTTGGTTCAACCGCAATTTCAATAACTGGATCTGGGAATTCCATGGGTTCTAATAAAACAGGTTTATCTTCTAATGATAAAGTGTGACCAGTAATAGTATACTTTAAACCTGTTAGAGCCACTATATCACCTGCATTTGCTTCTTTAATGTCTTCTCTAGAATTAGCATGCATCAAAAGCATTCTTCCTACTCTCTCTTCTTTTTCTCGAGAAGTGTTGTAAACTCCTGTTCCTGATTTAATTGTACCAGAATAAATTCTTATAAATGTTAAAGATCCTACAAAAGAATCATTTGCAACTTTAAATGCCAAGGCAGAAAATGGCTCATTATCATCAAATTTTCTCACTACTTTAGCTTCTTTATTTTTTGATCCAGGTATAGTTCCGCTAATTGAACCTATGTCCACAGGACTTGGTAAATAATTAACAACTGCATCAAGTAACGGCTGAACACCTTTATTTTTAAAAGCTGAACCAGTAAGAATTGGCACAAAATCAAATTTTAAGCACCCACCTCTGATACATTTTAATAAATTGATTTCGGAAATTTCTTTTCCATTTAGATAGTCTTCCATTAATTTTTCATCCTGCTCAACAGCAGTTTCTATTAATTCTTTTCTATATTTATTTGCATTATCTTTTAAATCTTCAGGAATTTCTATGAGTTCAAAATCTGCGCCCAAATTTTCATCTTTCCAAATAATTGCTTTCATTTTGACCAAATCAACAACACCTTTTAATGAAGCTTCTATGCCTAAGGGTATTTGTGTAACTAGTGGTTTTGCTCCTAATCTTTCTTTAATCATATCAACACATCTGAAATAATCAGCTCCAGTTCTATCTAATTTATTTACAAAACATATTCTTGGAACTTTATATTTATCTGCCTGTCTCCAAACAGTTTCTGATTGTGGTTCAACACCTGCTACTCCATCAAATATAGCTACGGCACCGTCTAAAACCTTTAGAGATCTTTCTACCTCAATTGTAAAATCAACGTGGCCCGGAGTATCAATAATATTAATTCGGTGGTCTTTCCAAAAACAAGTTGTTGCTGCTGAAGTAATTGTAATACCTCTTTCTTGCTCTTGTTCCATCCAATCCATTGTGGCAGCACCATCATGAACTTCTCCAATTTTATGACTCTTTCCAGTATAATATAGTATTCTTTCTGTTGTGGTCGTTTTTCCTGCATCTATATGGGCCATGATGCCAATATTTCTATATTTGTCTAAAGTATGTGTTCTAGCCATAAATTGTTACCACCTAAAATGAGCAAATGCTTTGTTTGATTCTGCCATTTTATGTACATCTTCTTTTTTTTTAATTGCAGAACCTTTGTTTTGGTAAGCGTCAAAAATTTCATTAAAAATTTTATCTGTCATGAGTTTATCTTTTCTTTTTCTTGAAGCAGAAATCAACCATCTAATTGCTAATGCTTGGGCACGCTTTGATCTAACTTCAACAGGAACTTGATAAGTAGCTCCACCAACTCGCCTTGATCTTACTTCTACAGTAGGTCTTAAATTATTAATAGCTTCGTTAAAAATCTTAATAGGTTCTTCTTTTGATTTAGTTTTCAATTTATCTATAGCATCATATACAATTCTTTCAGCCGTTGTTTTTCTTCCATCATACATTAATGAGTTAATTAATTTTGGAATTATCAATGACTTAAATTTTGGATCGGGTAAGAAACTTCTTATTGGCGCTTTTTTTTTTCTAGACATAAAAATTATTTTGGTTTTTTTGCTCCATATTTTGATCTTTGTTGTTTACGAGTTGATACACCTTGCGTATCAAGATTACCTCTTAATATGTGATATCTAACTCCTGGTAAATCTTTTACTCTTCCTCCTCTTAATAATACAACAGAGTGTTCTTGAAGATTATGACCCTCTCCAGGAATATAGGCTATTACTTCATGTCCATTAGAAAGTCGGACCCGTGCAACTTTTCTTAAAGCAGAATTTGGTTTCTTGGGAGTGGTTGTATAAACTTTAACACACACACCTCTTTTTTGAGGACAATTCTCTAATGCAGGAACTTTATTCCTAATTTTAGGTGCTATTCTACTTCTCTTTAACAATTGGTTTATTGTTGGCATAATTTTATTAATTTTTTGATAAGAGAAGTATTCCAAACCTGATACTATTGGCAGCGTTTAAGGTTAAAATACCTTACTTCCAACCAAAAAATTTGTCTTATTTACTCATACAATCTTTAAATGTCAATTAATTATACGAATAAAACAGTGAATAAAATTATTGATTTTATTAGTTATTTAGCTATTTCTTGAACTTCATTTTTCTTTTCAGATAAAAATCTTTCATCTTCTTTTTCGGCCAATTTATTCCATTTATTTTTAATTGCTCCTGTACCGGCTGGAACTAATCTTCCTACAATAACATTCTCTTTAAGACCTTGTAATGTATCAATTTTACCTTTAATTGCTGCATCCGTTAATACTCTAGTTGTTTCTTGAAAAGAAGCTGCTGATATAAATGAGTCAGTTTGTAAAGATGCTTTAGTTATACCCATTAAAACTCTTTGACCAACTGCTGGATTTTTACCATTTAATTTTAACTCTTCATTATTTGTTTCAAATTTTATTTTATCAATTATTTCACCTGGCAAATAGTCAGAATCACCAACTTCAATCACTTCTATCTTTTTTAACATTTGTCTTAAAATTGTTTCTATATGTTTGTCATTAATAACTACACCTTGAAGTCTGTAAACTTCTTGAACTTGATTAACAAAATAGTCAGTTAATTCTTCAACTCCCAATATTCTTAGAATGTCATGTGGTAAGGGTTGACCATCCAAAAGATATTCACCTTTTTTAATTTTTTCACCAGGATTAAAATTTATATGTTTTCCTTTTGGAATTAAATAATTTGAGGCATCTCCCATTTCTGGTTGAATTGAAACTTTTAATTTACCTCTCACTTCCTTTCCAAAAACTACGCTTCCATCATTTTCTGCTATTATTGCGCTATCTTTTGCTTTACGTGCTTCAAATAGTTCAGCAACTCTAGGTAGACCACCCGTAATATCTTTTGTTTTTGATGTTTCTTTAGGCAGTCTTGCTATTACATCACCTGCGTAAATTTTTTTACCATCTTCGATAGACAAAATTGAGTCTGGAACTAAATAATATCTGGCTTCATTATCATCAGCTTTTTTTATTACATTTCCTTTTTCATCTCTTAAAGTAATTCTTGGTTTTAAATCTGTATTTTTAGATTGTGATCTCCAATCAATAACAGATTTTGATGAAATCCCAGTAGCATCGTCAACTGTTTCAGCAATAGAAATTCCATCTATTAAATCTACATAATTAGCTATTCCACTTTTTTCTGCAATTACCGGTGTGGTATAAGGGTCCCATTCACAAATTTTATCTCCTTTTTTTATTTTCTCATCACCTTGATAAAATAATTTTGAACCATATGGAACTTTATACAAAGCTTTTTGGACACCATTTTCAGTTTCTATAGACAACTGAGTATTTCTACCCATGATTACAAGATTTTTTTTAGAATCTACTAATAAATTTTTATTAATTATTTTTATAATACCACTTGTATTACTAATAATATGAGATTCTTGCTTGATAGATGCGGTTCCACCAACATGGAAAGTTCTCATTGTTAATTGAGTACCTGGTTCACCAATTGATTGAGCAGAAATCATACCGATAGCTTCACCAATATTTACCAATTTACCTCTAGATAAATCTCTACCATAACAATTTGCACAAACGCCTTCTTTTAAACTACATGTTATCACTGAATAGACTTTTATTAATTTAACGCCGGCAGCATCAATTTTTTCACAGGCGGCTTCATCGATCATTTCTTTTTTCTTGATAATTATTTCACCAGTTATTGGATTTTTTACATTAAATGCAGCAACACGACCAAGTGCTCGTTCTGATAAACTTACTATTATATTTCCACCTTCAATTATTTCTGAAAGAACTAAAAAACCTGGCTTATCACATGATTCTTGAGTGATTGTTAAATCTTGAGCTACATCACATAATCTTCTTGTAAGGTAACCTGAATTTGCTGTTTTTAACGCTGTATCAGCAAGACCTTTTCTGGCACCATGTGTTGAGTTGAAATATTCTAATGCAGTAAGTCCTTCTTTAAAGTTAGACATAATTGGCGTTTCAATAATTTCTCCTGAAGGTTTTGCTATTAAACCCCTCATTCCCGCTAATTGCTTCATCTGAGCTGCAGATCCTCTAGCACCTGAGTCAGCCATCATAAAAACTGAATTTATTTTTCTTGAAGCATTTTCATTGACATTATCAACGGAAGAAATTCCTTTCATCATTTCACCAGCCACCTTATCGGTACATTTTGACCAGGCATCAACAACTTTATTATATTTTTCACCTCTTGTAATTAATCCTTCTGAATATTGATCTTCATATTCAGCAATTAATTTTGTAGTTTCTTTAATTAAACTTCGTTTATTTTCAGGAATAATTAAGTCATCTTTCCCAAAAGATATTCCTGCCTTAAATGCATGTTTAAAACCAATATCCTTTAATTTATCACAATAGATAACAGTTTTTTTAGGACCACAATATCTAAATACACTATCAATAATTTCTGAGACTATTTTTTTTGGTAAAATCCTATCAACATCTGAAAATTTAATATTTATATGTTTTGGCAATATATTGGCTAATAAAAATCTTCCGGCGGTACTTTTATGTTTTTCAATCTTTAGATTTCCTTTTTCATCAACTGTTTCAAATCTTGATATAATTTTAGAATGAACATTTATATTATTGCTTTGTAAAGCATGTTCAATTTCATCTGTATTTATAAAATAACCTTCAATTTTTTCATCTGAAATTGGAGGCAATGATAGATAATAAATTCCTAAAATCATATCTTGACTTGGAACAATAATAGGTTTTCCATTTGATGGACTTAAAATATTATTTGTTGACATCATTAATACTCTAGCTTCCAACTGAGCTTCCAAACTAAGTGGAACATGAACTGCCATTTGATCACCATCAAAATCTGCATTAAAAGCCGCACATACTAATGGGTGTAATTCAATTGCATTGCCTTCTATTAATCTTGGTTCAAAAGCCTGTACACCTAGCCTATGTAATGTTGGCGCTCTATTTAATAAAATCGGGTGTTCTCTAACAATTATCTCTAAAGCATCCCATACTTCATCTTTTTCTTTTTCAACAATCTTTTTTGCTTGTTTAATTGTTGTCGCCAAACCTAATTTATTTAATCGCGCATATAAAAAAGGTTTAAATAATTCTAAAGCCATTTTTTTAGGTAGTCCACATTGATGTAATTTTAAATCTGGACCAACAACAATTACTGATCTGCCTGAATAATCAACTCTTTTACCTAATAAATTTTGTCTAAATCTTCCTTGTTTACCTTTAAGCATTTCAGCTAAAGATTTTAAAGGTCGTTTTCCTGTACCAGTAATAACTCTTCCTCTCCTACCATTATCAAATAATGCATCTACCGATTCCTGTAACATTCTTTTTTCGTTTCTAACAATAATGTCAGGAGCTTTTAAATCTATAAGTCTTTTTAGCCTGTTATTTCGATTAATAACTCTTCTGTAGAGATCATTTAAATCTGATGTTGCAAACCTACCTCCATCTAAAGGAACTAAAGGTCTTAACTCTGGTGGAATGACAGGAATAGTAGTTAAGATCATCCACTCTGGCTTATTCCCAGTTGAAATAAAAGATTCTATTAATTTTAGTCTTTTTATTGCTCTTTCCTCAGAAACTTTTGATTTCATGTTTTTAATATCATTTATTAATTTGTTTTTAGTTTCTTCTAAGTTTATAGATTTTAAAATTTCAAGCATAGCCTCAGCACCTATGCCTACTGTAAATGATTCGTCGCCAAATTCATTTTGAAAATTTACTAATTCTTCTTCAGACAAAAGTTGTCCTTTTTTTAATGTTGTTAAACCAGGCTCTATAACAATAAAATGATCAAAGTATAAAACTTTTTCAACATCTTTAAGTTTCATATCTATTGTGAGTGAAATTCTGCTTGGAAGTGATTTTAAAAACCATATATGTGCAACTGGTGTTGCTAAATGAATATGACCCATTCTCTCTCTTCTTACATTTGATTTTGTAACTTCCACTCCACATTTTTCGCAAATAATTCCTCTGAACTTCATACGTTTGTATTTGCCACATAAACATTCATAGTCTTTAATAGGTCCAAAAATTCTTGCACAAAAAAGACCATCTTTTTCTGGCCTAAATGTTCTATAATTTATTGTTTCCGGTTTTTTTATTTCACCAAAGGACCACGATTTAATCATGTCAGGACTAGCAAGAGTTATTTTAATACTATTAAATCTTTTTTCTTCTATTTCTTTGCTTTTGAATAAATCTGTTAATTTATTTTTCATAATTAATTTAATTCTATATTCAATCCCAATGCTTTAATTTCTTTAACTAAAACGTTAAAAGATTCTGGTACGCCAGACTCAAAGTTTTCTTCACCTTTAACTATTGTTTCATAAACTTTTACTCTACCCGCAACATCATCTGATTTTACAGTCAAAATTTCTTGAAGTGTATAAGATGCTCCATAAGCCTCTAAGGCCCAAACTTCCATTTCACCAAATCTTTGGCCACCTAATTGAGCTTTACCACCAAGTGGTTGTTGTGTTACTAAACTATAAGGACCTGTTGACCTAGCATGTATTTTATCCTCTACTAAATGGTGGAGCTTTAACATATAGATAGTTCCTACAGTAACTTCTCTATCAAATTTTTCTCCTGTTTGCCCGTCCCATAAAAGAGTCTGTCCTGACTTTGGTAATTTTGCAGTATTTAACATTTCAGTTACATCTTTTACTTTCGCTCCATCAAAAACAGGTGTTGAAATAGGTAATCCATTTGTTAAATTTTCGCATAAATCTTTAAATTCAGAGTCAGATAATTTTAATACTGTATTTTCAAATTTTTCTTGTCCATAAATTTTTTTAAGTAATCTAGTTATTTGTTCATTTTGCTTTAGATCTTTTTGATAATTTCTAATCAATTCATTTATTTGTGAACCTAATTCAGAACATGCCCATCCAAGATGAGTTTCTAAAATTTGACCAACATTCATTCTGCTTGGAACTCCAAGTGGGTTTAACACTATGTCAACTGGTTTACCATTTTCCATATATGGCATATCTTCAATAGGAACAATTTTACTTACAACACCTTTGTTGCCATGTCGTCCAGACATTTTATCTCCCGGTCTGAGTCTTCTTCTAACAGCAATAAATATTTTTACCATTTTCATGACACTTGGGAGCAATTCATCTCCTTGCTTAATTTTTTCCACTTTATCTTCAAACCTATTTTTTATATCTTCTTTTACCTTTATATATTGATCATTAAGCAGCTCTAATGACTGATTTTTACTATTATTTATTAATGTAAATTTGAACAAATCATTTAACGATAAATCTTTAAGATCATTTTCGGTAAGTGTAACTTTAGATTCAAAATTTTTAATTTTTTTGCCTAATGAATTATTTTTAATAATTTCTGATGCTCTTTGTTTTATATTTCTTTGTAAAATTTCTTCTTCAACATTTCTATCCTCTTGGACTACTTCAATTTCAGATCTTTCTATTGAAATAGATCTCTCATCTTTTTCAATTCCATGTCTATTAAATACTCTAACATCAACAACTATACCTGTGCTTCCACTTGGCATTCTTAAAGAGGTGTCAATTACATCAATTGCTTTTTCACCAAATATAGATCTTAATAATTTTTCTTCAGGGCCTGATGTTGAATCGCCTTTTGGTGTTACTTTTCCAACTAATATATCTCCAGCTTTTACTTCAGCTCCAACATAAACTATTCCTGATTCATCTAAATTTTTTAAAGATTCCTCACTAATATTTGGAATATCTCTTGTTATATCCTCTGTACCAAGTTTAGTATCTCTTGCCATCACGTCATATTCTACAATATGAATAGATGTAAAAACATCGTCAGTTACACATCTTTGTGAGATTAAGATAGAGTCCTCATAATTATAACCTTGCCAAGGCATGAATGCTACAGTAACATTTTTTCCTAAAGCAAGTTCCCCGAGTTTTGTAGAAGGCCCATCTGCAATTATATCACCTTTTGATACATGATCACCCATTCTTACTAACGGTTTTTGATTTATACAAGTATTCTGATTTGATCTTCTGAATTTTTGTAAATTATATATATCTACACCAGATTTATTAACATCTTTCTCTGATGCTTTTATAACAATTCTTTTTCCATCAATTTTATCAACTATTCCATTTCTTTTTGCTACTATGGTTACACCAGAATCTAATGCTACATCTTTTTCTATGCCAGTTCCTACTAATGGAGCTTCTGGCTTTAATAATGGAACAGCTTGTCTCATCATATTAGAACCCATTAGTGCTCTGTTTGCATCATCATTTTCTAAAAAAGGTATTAATGAAGCTGCAACAGATACCAGTTGTTTTGGCGAAACATCAATATAATCAATATTTTCAGGTTTTGATAAAATAAAATTTAAATTTCTCCTACAAGAAACTAATTCTTCTAAAAATTTTCCATTAACATCAATCATTGCGTTAGCCTGTGCTATTGTAAATTTTGTTTCTTCCATAGCAGATAAATGTTCAATTGAATCGGTTACTTTGCCTTTAGAAACTTTTTTATATGGACTTTCAATAAATCCATATTTATTTATTTTTGAATAAGTAGACAAACTATTTATTAAACCAATATTTGGTCCTTCTGGTGTTTCAATTGGACAAATCCTTCCGTAGTGAGTTGGATGAACATCTCTAACTTCAAATCCAGCTCTTTCCCTTGTAAGACCACCAGGTCCAAGGGCTGACACTCTCCTTTTATGAGTAATTTCAGACAAAGGATTAGTTTGATCCATAAATTGTGATAATTGTGAAGTTGCAAAAAAATCTTTTAAGGAAGCTGTAAGAGGTTTAGCATTAATCAAATCTTGAGGCATTGCTGACTCTACTTCTAAAATTGTCATTTTTTCTTTTACAGCTCTTTCCATCCTAAAAACACCAATTCTTGCTTGATTTTCGACTAATTCACCAACAGAACGAACACGTCTATTACCTAGATGGTCTATATCATCAACCTCATTTTTACCGTCACGAAGATCTAACATCACTTTTATAATTTCAATAATATCGTCATTACGTAAAATAGTAATTTTATCAGAACAATTTAAATTCAACCTAGCATTCATTTTTACTCTACCGACATCAGAAAGATCATATCTATCCGAACTGAAAAATAAATTTTGAAAAATTGTATTAGCTATTTCAAGAGTTGGTGGTTCACCCGGTCTTAAAATTTTATAAATATCAGTAATTGCGTCATTTTTACTCTTATTTTTATCTGCCAACAAAGTTTGTAATAAATAAGGTCCTTTGTTAATAGCATTAGTGTTTGATACAAAAATTTTATCAATATTATTTTCAGTTATTTTGACAATTAATTCTTCGTTAAGTTCTGTACCTATAGGAATAATCTCTTCACCAATTAATATATCTCTATGTAAAAATTTCCCATATAAAGACGCATTAGATACCAAAATATCTTTTAAACCACCATCATAAAGTTTTTGTGCCTCTAAAAAAGTAATTTTTGTTCCATGTTCAACAATTATCTTTTTTGATTTGAAATCTATAATTTCTTCGGAGTACTTTTTTACTTTATAATTTTCTGGTTTAAATTTAGTATTCCATTTTTTTAAATCTTTATAGAAATCAAAAATCTCATAATCATAAAAAATATCAATGATTTCTTTTTTATTATAACCTAGAGCCTGTAATAAGGTAGTAACAAATAGTTTTTTCTTTCTATCAATTCTAAAATACAAATAATCTTTTACGTCATATTCAAAATCGAGCCAAGAACCTCTATTTGGTATCACTCTACAATTAAAAAGAAGTTTGCCACTAGCATGAGATTTACCTTTATCATGATCAAAGAATACACCGGGACTTCTGTGCATTTGGTTTACTACAACTCTTTGAACTCCATTTACTACAAAAGTACCGCTTGGAGTCATCATTGGTATTTCACCCATGTAAACCTCTTGTTCTTTGGCAGAAAGAATTTCTTTAGTATTATTTTCTGGATCTATATCATAAACAACTAGTCTTAGAATACATTTAAGGGCTGAAGAAAATGTGAGACTACGTTGGATACATTCATCAACATCATATTTGGGTTTTTCTAATTTGTAGCTAACATATTCTAATGTAGCTTTCTCGTTAAGATCATCAATTGGAAAAATGCTTTTAAAAACCCTTGATAAACCTTTGGGCAAAGTATCATTTTCTAAAGACTGATTTGTTAACTGATTATATGATTGTTTCTGAACTTCTATTAGATTTGGAATTGATAGTGTTTCCTTTAATTTTCCAAAATTTTTACGAATATTTTTTTTTTCAGTAAACGATAAATTCATCTATCAAACCAATTTTTTTCAAATCAGTTAATTAATTTCTTTAAATTACTTTAATTCTACTTTGGCGCCCGCAGCTTCTAATTTTTTTTTTAACTCTTCAGCTTCTTTTTTATTTACACCTGCTTTAACTTCTTTGGGTGCGCCTTCAACCAAATCTTTTGCTTCTTTAAGACCTAAAGTTGTTACTGCTCTTATTTCTTTAATAACGTTAATTTTTTTATCTCCTGCTGCCGTTAAAACTACTTTATATTCACTCTTTTCTTCAGCTGGCGTCGCTGCTGCAGCTGTTGGTACTGCTGCTGCTGTAGCAGCTGTTACTCCCCATTTTTCTTCAAGTTTCTTTGACAACTCTGCTGCTTCAATAACAGTAAGTTTTGATAAATCATCTATAATTTTATTTAAATCTGACATGGTATATATTTTTAAGTTGATTGTTTGCTTTTTTCGTGCGCTAAAATAGCGATTTTTGAGCCTGGTGCAAGCAAAATACTTATAATTTTTTGTGCTGAACTTGTTAAAATACCTATAATTTTAGATCGCGATTCATCTAGTAGAGGGAAAGTAGCAATTCTTTTAATATCTTCACTTTTAAGGAGCTCATTTCCCATTATACCACCAAGAATCTTCAGATTTTCATTATTTTTTGAAAATTTAGCCAATATTTTTGCAGAAGATATAGCATCTTTTGAAAAAGCTACAGCAGTAGGTCCTGAAAATAAATCTGCTATTTCTTTACATTTTGTGTCTTTTAAAGCTAGTTTTGTAATTCTATTCTTGGTTATTTTAAATAACACTCCATGTTTTCTCATTTCAGATCTTAATTCATCTAACTCTTTCATTGTTAGGCCTTGATAATGTGTAACTAAAACTGATTCGTTAGTTTCAAAAGAATTTTTCATTTCTTTTATATAGTTCACTTTTTGATTTTTGTTCATCATATTTAAATAGTTTTATCTAATTTTAATTTGTAAGAAATACCCATTGTTGATGTTATGAATGCACTTTTAATAAGTTGGCCTTTAACGTTTGAAGGCTTTTCTTTTGAAATAACATCAATAATAGAATTAAAATTATTTATTAAGTTTTGATCACTAAAGCTTTTTTTTCCTAT
>CAJVZX010000008.1 GCA_913020625.1 uncultured Pelagibacterales bacterium | reverse complement strand
TTGCACACATTTAAATTATAGTATATTAATAAAATTCAATGAATTATACATTAATTGTTCCTTTTTATAATGAAGAAAAAAACATTCCATCTTTCAATACCGAATTAATAAATAACCTAAAAAAAATTGATAATGGAAAAAGAAGTTTTGAAATAATCTATATAGATGATGGCTCCAGTGATGAAACATTTAATGAACTAAAAAAATTAAATACAAATTCTTTTGAAACACTAATAATTAAACATCGCAACAATTTATCTCAATCTGCTGCAATAAATACCGGTTTGATACAATCTAAATATGAAAATATCGTTATCATGGATGGTGACTTGCAAAATGATCCTGGTGACCTTTCTAAAATGATTTCTGAGTTTGAAAAAGGAACAGATATGCTCATCGGCTGGAGAAAACAAAGAAAAGACAATTTTTTTTCTAGAACATTACCTAGCATTATAGCTAATTTTATTGTCAGATTATTTTCAGAATCAAAAGTTCACGATCATGGCTGCGCTTTTAAAATTTTCAAAAAAAAAGTAATTGATGACTTTACAAATTGGGGCGATTTTCACAGATTATTGGCTGCTAGAGTAGCTAATAATGGATATCATGTTAGTGAAATGGAAGTAAAACATAACAATAGAATTCACGGCAATTCTAACTATGGTTTTAGCAGAATTGTAAAAGTTTTTATAGATTTGATTTATTTAAAATTTTTTAAAAATTATAAAACGCAATCAATTTATTTTTTTGGCATATTTAGTTTTGTTTCTTTTCTTTTATCAATTCTATTTTTTATTTACATGATTGTACTAAAAATTTTTTTTGACACCTCATTTATTCAAACACCATTACCTCTATTAGTAATTTTTTTATTGATGATCGGATTAATTTTCTTATTTATAGGCATTTTGGCACAATTAATTATTAACCAAGACAGCAAAAATACAAAAAAAGAAAACAATATTGAAGAAAAAATGTACTTTAAAAAAAATTAATAAATCGTATTAATAAAATTATTTGTAATACGATTTGTGCCAACTAATTAGCTTCATAATACCTTCTTTTAAAGGCACTCTAGTTTCATGGTTAAAAATGTTTTTTTCCCTCTTAACATTAGATCGTGTCACCGTTAGATCTCCAGGATGTTTTTTAGTATATATTTTTTTTGCTTTTTTTCCAGTACTTTTTTCAAGCACGTCTATGAATTTTTTAAGACTAATAGATTTGGGATTGCCTATATTAAAAATATCACACAAGCTTCTTTTGCTGTTTTTAAATTTTTTTATCAATTTCATTATATTTAAAACTACATCATCAATATATGTAAAGCTTCTGTGATGATTGCCAAAATTATATATTTCGATAGGTTTATTATTTTTTATTTTTTGTAAGAATTTAAAATAAAACATATCTGGTCGTCCCCAAGGTCCATATACAGAAAAAAACCTTACACCAATAAAATTCATTTTATAAAGAGAATTGTATACATTTGAAATTAACTCCATGCTTAATTTCGAAGCTGAATAGACAGAAATTGGTTTTGTTTGCGCTTCAGATGATAAAGTGTTTTTAGACCCCGCTTCCCCATAAATTGACGAGCTGCTTGCATATAAAATCAATTTATTTTTTGAAGAATTTTTAAAAAATTCTAATAACTGAACATATGACATAATATTATTTTGAATATAAGTTCCTGGGTTAAAAATTGAATATCTAACACCTGCTTGACCAGCTAAGTGTATTATTAGTTCGATTTTATTTTTATATTTATTTATTTTTTTACTAAAATTTATTTTATTATTTAAATCTATCTTAAAAAATTTAAATTTTGGAAATTGCTTCAATATTTTTAATCTGCTGTATTTAATCCTCTTGTCATAATAATTATTGATATTATCGACACCGATAACTTTTTCGTTTTTTTTTAATAATTCTAGACTTATATGAAAGCCAATAAATCCTGCAGCTCCTGTAATTAAATACATATATTAAGGTTTTTATTGTTTAATATTTGACAATTTATATACATTATGATGTTCATCCAAATTATCAACACAAAATTATTTTTTATTTAATATAATGTATTAAAAATAAACTTTTATATATGCCTAATTTTCTAAAAAAAACAAATAGACATGAATTAATCATAGTTACTTTAATTTATTTAATCTTTTTTTTTATTGGAATATTATTCTATCGAGATTTTGGTATATCCGTTGACGAATGGGATTTAAGATTATTAGGATTCGTAAATTTAAAATATATTACAGAAATATTTTTTAATGATGTTACGCCAAGACTTGATGAAATTTTGTTAATTCCTAAATTTTCTGAATATTATGCTAACACTCATGGTGCAATTTTTGCTGCACCAATGGCATTTATTGAATATTTTTTTAATATAACTGATAGTCAAAAATATTACCTTATTCGTCATTATTCTAATCATCTAATTTTTTTAATATCTAATTATTATTTTTTTTTGCTAGTTAAAGAGAGGTTTAATAATTGGATTTATGGTGTACTTGGTGGTTTGTTTTTATTTCTAAGTCCTAGAATTTTTGCTGAAAGCTTCTACAACCAAAAAGATATACTTTTTTTATCCTTATTTATAATTAATTTATATTACGGAATACTTTTTTTAAAATCACCTTCAGTAAAAAATTCTATTCTTTTCGCTTTGACTACCGCTCTTGCAATTGACATAAGAATTATGGGGATAATAATTTCTCCTATTATAGTTTTCTTTCTTTATTTAAAGAAATTAAGGAATAAAAATATCAGAATTTTTTCTGGAGTATTAATTTATTTAATTTTATTTCCTTTATTTACAATTTTATTTTGGCCTTATCTTTGGGAAAGCCCTTTTATACATTTTGCTCAAGTTTTTAAAAATCTAAGTTCATATACTTCAGTAGGTTATAATTATTATTTAGGAGATTATTACGAAACTTCAAATTTACCTTGGCATTATGTTTTTATATGGATAAGCATAACTACACCAATATTTTACCTTTTACTTTTTATTTTTGGTTTTACAAATCAAACATTAAGATTAAAAAGAAGAATTTTCAAAATCAGCGACTACCACAATTTAAATGACTTTTTTGGTGGAGAGATTGAATTACAAGATCTTATATATTATGCATTGTTCTTTATTCCAATATTTACAGTAATTTTTTTAGATTCAACTCTGTATAATGGATGGAGACACTTATATTTTATTTATCCTTGTTTTCTAATGATTTCCTTAAAAGGTCTTTATTTAATCGAAATAAATTATTTTAGGAAAAAAAATTGGCAACTGAGTATTTTAGTAGGATTATTTTTAATGCATATTAGTTATATGATGATAAAAGATCATCCACACCAAAATGTATATTTCAATTTTTTAGCTGGAAAAAATGTACAAACAAAATTTGAATTAGACTATTGGGGTTTAAGCAATAAACAAGCCTTAGAATATATTCTGAAAAATGATAACAAAAATGAAATAAAGATTGGTTCCGCTGGACCTATATCTATAGAAAATAGTAAACAAATATTAAGTTTTTCTGAAAAAAATAGAATAACAATATCAGAAAATTCAAAATCAGATTACATAATAGATAATTATATAAATTGGTATGGTAAATATAAAAAAAAAAGACATGAAATACCAAATAATTTCAAGATCTATAAAGAAATTACCGTTAGCGGCAAAAGAATAATTTCTATATATAAAAGAAAATAATTTAACTTAAGAAAATAGACATGTCACTAAAAAGTCAAAGTATTTTAAAAAAAATTTTATCTCGATTTAGAAGATTTATATTTACAGATTATAGAGAACACATGCTTAGTAAAACAATATGTCATGAAATAGAAAAATTAGAAAAAATTAAAAAAAAGAAAAAAATCAAAATATTAGATTTTGGATCTGGCTACAATCCAATTGTAATTAATGAAATTATAAAAACCTTGTCCATTAAGTATAGAAATACAGAATTTTCAGCCTATTGCTATGATTTTTATGAGAAAAGTGAACTAAAATATATGAATAACAATTCAAATATCAAATTCTTAAATATTAAGAATTTGTCTAATAGCAAAAGTGCTAAATTTAATTTTTGTTTACTCGTGGACGTTTTACATCACATTGGTCTAGAAAATAGTAAAAAAATTTTTAGAATAATTAATGAACTCAAAAAAAAGTCAAAATTTCTGATTATTAAAGATCATTTTCAATATGGTTTCTTTTCAAATCTGGCATTAATATTAATGGATTTTATCGGTAATTATGGAGATGATGTTAAAATTCCTAAAACGTATTTTAGTATTAATACATTTGAAAGTTTTCTGAAAAAATCAAAACTTAAGGAAATTAAAAGAATAAGCAATAAAAAATATTATAAATGGTATTGGTTTTATTTTAATAGCAAAAAGTTACAATTTTTATCAGTGCTGAAATAATTAATGAGCAATTATAAAAATAAAGATTCAATAAAAGACTTTGGCAAACAATTCAAATATCATGATAAAATTGATGACTACTGGGGAAGTCATGAAATTTTAAAAGATATGGTAAACCCATTCGATTTGAATTTAATAAAAAATAAAATTATTTGCGAGGTAGGTGTGGGATCGGGCAGAATTTTGAAAAATTTAGTCAGATTATCTCCTAAAAAAATATTTGCTATTGAACCATCGGATGCAATTGAAATTGCAAAAAAAAATAACAGATATTCTGAAGTGGAAATTTTATATAAAAAAATTTCGGGTCAAATGATTAATTTTAATAATGAAATAGATTATATTTTTTCACTTGGTGTTATTCACCATATACCTGAAGCCGAAATAGTCTGTAAAAAAATATATGAATCATTAAAACCAAAAGGTAAATTTATAATCTGGTTGTACGGGAAAGAAGGTAATGAATTATATTTATTTATATTTAATAATTTAAGAAAAATTACCAAATTCATGCCTGACAAACTTCTTAATTTATTTTCTATTTTTTTAAATTTGATGTTATCAATCTACATATTTCTATGTAAATATATAAATCTTCCCTTAAAAAATTATATGATTAATGTTTTAAAAAAATGCTCCTTTGAAAAAAGAAAATATATCATATTTGATCAACTCAACCCTTCGTACTCAAAATATTATACAAAACATGAAGTTAAAACTTTATTGATTAAATCGGGATTTAAGAAATTAGAAATATTTCATCGTCATAAATATAGTTGGACAGCTATAGCTGAAAAATAACTTAATGCTCATAACCAGCTAATGGCGGAGAGAGAGAGATTCGAACTCTCGGTACATGTTTCCACGTACGGTCATTTAGCAAACGACTGGTTTAAACCACTCACCCACCTCTCCTAATGAACTATTTACCTTTATTTTAGTTAGTTTTCAATTTATTGATAGCACTAATTCATGAAAAAAAACATTCTATACGGAATTTTATTTGGAACAAGTGCTTCGTTGTGGTGGGGAGTTATAGGAGTTTTTTATTTTAAATTCGTTTCTTTTGCAGGTCCAATTGAACTAGTTGTTCATAGAACGATATGGACTTCTTTTTTACTTCTAGTTACCACAACATTATATTCAAAATGGCACGATGTAATTATAATTTTAAAAGATTTAAAAAAAACATTACTCTTATTATCAACTGGAATATTGATTTTTGCTAATTGGTTAACATGGATATACGCTGTTGTGACAAATAAACTTATCGATGCCAGTTTTGGCTATTATATGATGCCAATTTTAAGCGTTTTTTTTGGAATATTGTTTTTAAAAGAGCCTTGTAATAGACAAAAAATATTATCTGTTTCACTTGTTATAATTTCTGTTATTTATTTATTTTTTAATTTTAAATCCGTTCCTTGGGCTGGTTTGATAATAGCATTCGCATGGAGTACCTATTCTTTAATACGAAAAAAAATAAATGTGCAAGCAGATCTAGGTTTGCTAATAGAAAGCACATTTGTAGCTCCTGTTGCACTTTTTATCTTTTATATTATATCATTAGATGGTAATAATTTTTTTTCACTTTCTGATCCCGTAACTTCATTTTGGTTGTTTCTTGCGGGTGCTATGACCGTAATTCCTTTATTTTTATTTTTAAAAGGTGTTGAATTAGCTGGTTTAGGAACTACAAGTATGATTTTTTATATTACGCCGACTTGTCAATTTTTATTGGGAGCTTTCTACTTTGATGAATTTTTTGATTTTAATAAGTTAGTCGGTTTTATAATCATTTGGATAGCTGTTGCAATTTATTTACATGATATAACCAGAGATAAAAAAGAAGTAAAATTGCTATAATTTAACTCTTTTTTTACATTAAATACTGATTTAATTTACAAAAATGAAGAACAAGTATTCAATATTTACATTAATCAAAAATTCATTCAGTTACCATGAGAATTGGCAAAAAGCTTGGGGAAATCCTAAGCCTAAATCGTATTACGATATAGTAATAGTGGGTGGTGGCGGTCATGGATTAGCTACAGCTTATTATCTCGCTAAAGAACATAATTTAAAGAATATAGCTGTTGTTGAAAAAGGATGGATTGGTGGTGGAAATACAGGAAGAAATACTACAATTATAAGATCAAACTATTTATGGGATGCTAGTGCTGGACTCTACGATCATGCTTTAAAGATTTGGGAAAATTTATCTCAAGAATTAAATTTTAACGTAATGTTTAGTCAAAGAGGAGTAATGAATTTAGCTCACAACCAGCACGATGTAAGAGAATTAAAACGAAGAACCCATGCTAATAGACTAAATGGAATCGATTGTGAATGGCTAAATGTGGATCAAGTAAAAGAATTCTGTCCTATTATTAATTGTTCTCCTGATATCCGTTACCCAGTCATGGGTAGTACTTTACAAAGAAGAGCTGGTACAGCTAGACATGATGCTGTCGCTTGGGGTTATGCTAGAAGTGCCGATTCAATGGGAGTTGATATTATACAAAATTGCGAAGTAAAAGGAATTAAAAGAAAAGGAGACTCTATTGAGGGTTTAGAAACAACGAAAGGTTTTATTAAAACTTCAAAAATTGGTGTTGCTGCTGCTGGACACTCAAGTGTTATTGCCAATATGGCAGGCTTAAAACTTCCGCTTGAAAGCAAGCCTTTGCAAGCATTAGTTTCAGAACCGATCAAACCAATTATCGATACAGTTGTTATGTCCAACGCAGTGCATGCGTACGTTAGCCAATCTGATAAAGGGGAACTTGTTATTGGAGCCGGAACAGACTCATATGTCTCATATACCCAAAAAGGCACCCATGAAATTATTGAAGGTACGCTTAAAGCTGTTTTAGAACTCTATCCTATTTTTAGCAGACTCAGAATGTTAAGACAGTGGGGTGGCATCGTGGATATATGTCCAGATGCAAGTCCAATAATTAGCAAAACTTCCATAAAGGGACTTTATTTTAATTGTGGTTGGGGAACTGGAGGATTTAAAGCTACACCTGGATCGGGACATTTATTTGCATATACAATAGCTAAAGATGAACCACATGCATTAAATGCACCATTTAACATCAATAGATTTGTTAGCGGTGATCTTGTTGATGAACATGGTGCCGCCGCAGTAGCACACTGATATGTTTATAATTAAATGCCCTTATTGTGGTGAAAGAGATCATAGCGAATTTAGTTATGGAGGTGAGGCGCATATTAATAGACCTAAAAAACCAACAGAGCTTACTGATGATCAATGGGCTGAATATCTTTTTATGAGAAAAAATATAAAAGGTATTCATTATGAAAGATGGAACCATTCACATGGGTGCAGAAGATGGTTTAACATGGCTAGAGATACATCAAACGATAAAATTCACTCTGTTTATAAAATTGGAGAAAAACCTCCAGTATAATCATGTCAAATAATTTTAGATTAGAATCCGGAGAAGGAATTAATCAAACTGAAAAAATTTCTTTCAAGTTCAATGGAAAAACTCTTTTTGGTTACAAAGGTGACTCTTTAGCATCTGCCCTACTAGCAAATGGTATTCATTTGATTGGGAGAAGCTTTAAATATCATAGACCTAGAGGAATTTTAAGTTCTGGATCAGAGGAACCAAATGCACTAGTTCAAATAATAAAAGATAAAGATAAAGCAAAAACTGATCCAAATGTAAGAGCTACACAAATTGAGATTTATGAAGGCCTTGAAGCTCAAAGCCAAAATTGTTGGCCTAATGTTAAATTTGATATAGGTGAAATTAATAGTATTTTCTCCTCTATTCTTCCTGCCGGTTTTTATTACAAAACTTTCATGTGGCCTTCTAAATTATGGAGAAAGTACGAATATTTTATAAGAAAATCTGCTGGTTTAGGTAAATCGCCAACAGAAAAAGATCCAGATAAATACGATCATAAATATTATCATTGTGATGTTTTAATTGTTGGTGGTGGTCCAGCTGGTATTACAGCAGCTTTAATGGCTGCAAAATCTGGAAATAAAATATTACTAGTTGATGAGAAACCGGAATTTGGTGAAAATTTATTATCATCAAGCAAAGAAAACATTAAAATAAATGATCTCTCCCCTGCTGAATGGATCAAAGTTAAACGTAAAGAATTATTAAATTTTAAAAATATTAAAACTCTAAATAGAACAACAGTATCTGCATATCACAATTATAATTATTTAATAATGATGCAAAATTTAACAGACCATCTTTCTGAGAATGAAAAAAAAGGAAAAATAAGACAAAGATTGTGGAAAGTAAGAGCAAAAAAAGTAATTTTAGCCACAGGATCTATTGAAAGGCCATTGGTCTTTGATGGCAATGATAGACCTGGAATAATGTTGTCGTCAGCAGTCAAAAAATATCTTAATTTTTATGGTGTAAAATGTGGTAATAAAATTGTTATTTTCACTAACAACGATAGCGCCTATGAAACAGCTATTGAATTGCACAATAAAAATTCAAAAGTACAAGCTATCGTTGATATTAGAGAGGAATCGTCAGGGGATTTACCGAAAAAATGTAACGAACTAGGTTTAAAAATTTATTGGAAACATACAATAGTTTCTTCATCTGGTCATACAAAAGTCAAAAATGTATCTGTGATGAAATTATCCAAAGACAATAGTGTCGTAATTGGCAAAAAAATAAACATTAAATGTGATTCAGTGGCAATGTCTGGAGGTTGGACGCCAGCTGTACATTTGTTCACTCAATCAGGTGGTAAGCTGGATTTTAACAATCAAAATTTTTGCTTTTATCCCAAAAAAACAACACAAAAGCAAATTTCGATTGGATCCTGTAATGGCACATTTAAACTTGCAGATATAATTAATGAAAGTAATCAAAAAACTAGTGAATTTATTAACCAAAACGTAGAAAATAAAAATAAAATTTCTGAACCAAAAGAAGGTGATTTAGAAAATATTTGGTTGTTACCATCTAATAAAGCTTTAGGAAAAACAAAATCTTTTATTGATTTCCAAAATGACGTTACTGCTAAGGATATAAAGTTAGCGTTAAGAGAAGGATATAAATCAATAGAACATGTTAAGCGATATACAACAACAGGAATGGCTACTGATCAGGGTAAAATAGCAAATATGCATGCCTTGGGAATAGTGGCTGAAACAACCAATACTAAAATGGGAGATTTGGGCACAACAACATTTCGACCTCCTTATACCCCATTAACTTTTGGTGCTATTGTTGGAAGAAATGTTAACCAGTTTTTCGATATAACAAGAAGAACCCCTATTCATTCATGGCATAAAAAAAACAATGCAAAATTTGAAGATGTTGGTCAATGGAAAAGAGCTTGGTACTACCCTATCGATAACGAAAGTATGTTTGATGCTGTTCAAAGAGAATCGAAAGCTGCTAGAACAAAAGCTGGAATACTAGATGCTTCCACGTTGGGTAAAATTGACATTCAGGGCAGTGATACTTCCGAATTTCTTAACCGTGTTTACACAAATGCATGGAATAAATTAGCAATTGGTAAATGTCGATATGGATTGATGCTTAATGATGATGGAATGGTTTACGATGACGGTGTTACTACACGCTTAAATGAAAATCATTACATTATGACAACAACAACAGGTGGGGCCGCAACGGTAATGAGTAAACTTGAAGATTTTTTACAAACTGAGTGGCCAGAATTAAAAGTATATTTAACTTCTGTAACAGATCACTTCGCAACAGTAAGTGTTTGTGGACCTCATAGCAAAAAAATATTAGAAAAAGTAACTGAAAATATTGATTATTCAGATCAAAATTTTCCTCATATGAGTTTTAAAGAAGGTTCAATAAATAAAATAAAATGTCGTGTAATGAGAATAAGTTTTACTGGAGAATTAAGTTACGAAATAAATATACAAGCTAACTATGGGCAATCAGTATGGGAAAAATGTATGAATGCAGGAAAAGAATATGGAATCACTCCATATGGTACAGAAGCTATGCATTTATTAAGAGCTGAAAAAGGCTTCATAATTGCTGGTCAAGAAACTGATGGAACGGTTACTCCAATCGATCTTCAGATGGATTGGATAGTAAGTAAAAAGAAATATGATTTTATTGGAAAAAGATCTTTATACAGATCTGACACGGCAAGGGAAGATAGAAAACATTATGTAGGTCTATTAACCAAAGACCCAAACGAAATTCTTGAGGAAGGGGCCCAAATTGTCGCTGAAGTTAAAAATAGACCACCAATGGATATGATTGGACACATTACTTCAAGCTATTATAGTCCAAACTTGAATAAATCTATTGCTTTAGCTGTTGTAAAGAATGGAAAAAAATTAAAAGGAAAAAAGCTTTTTGTACCAATGGCAAATAAAACAATTGAAGTTACTGTATCAGACCCGGTTTTCTTAGATAAAGAAGGAACTAGATTAAATGCTTAATTTTTCTACACCAGTCTCCGAAAAACATTCTTACAACAATTTTTCTATGAAAGAAAAAGCTCCAATAGCTAAAATCAATTTAAGAGGTGATCTAGAAAACAAAGATTTTGTAAACAAAATTAGAAATATTATTGGAATGATGCTGCCTAAAGAATCTTGTAATGCGTCTGAGAAAGAAAAAATCACTTCATTATGGTTGGGTCCTAATGAATGGCTAATCGTTTCTAACGATGAAATGCTAAAAGAAACAAATGCTTATGAACTTGAACAAATATTGTTTGACGGTATTTCTAAAATCAATTTAGGTGCTGTCACCAATGTTACCGATCAATTTACAATTTTTTCACTGTCAGGATCAAATATTATTGAAGTTCTCTCAAAGGGATGTCCTTTTGATTTTGAATCAAATAACTTCGTTGATAACAAAGTTATACAAACTGTTTTGAATCATGTTGATGTTACAATACATCGAAAAAATAAAAATAATATTGATTTATATGTTAGACGATCATTTGCTGGATATTTATGGGATTGGTTAAAAGATTCAGCTAATTTAACTTCCTCTTAATATAAAAAGTAACAAAAAAGAATAATATTAATACATAGAACCAATTGAAATAACAATAAGACCAAAAAAAAGTATTAAAACTTCCATTGATGTTTTTAGCTAAATAAAAAGCAAATAAAGGTAAAAAAATATTTCTTATTAAATTTGAAATCAATGCATTTTCAGATTTTTTAAGGGACATAAAAAAACCATTGCTAATAAAAAATATTGGATATGCTGGAAACATAAAAGCTGATATTCTTAAATATCTAGCTCCAAATTCAATAACTGCTGTGTTGTCTGAAAAAATACTAACTATTCTATCTGCAGAAAAAAAAATTATTAAACCCGAAAAAATCATGATTATAAAACCATATTTTATAGCTTTAAAGTATGATTCTTTTACTCTTAAAAAGTTTTTCGCACCGTAATTCTGAGCGATAATTGAGATAATAGCTGTATTAAGACCTAACACGGGTAATAAAAGTACTTGTTCAAAACGAGCGGCAGATCCATATCCAGCTGTAGCATATTCACCAAAAATTCCTATATATGTAAGTATTATTGTATTGCCTATTGTAAAAGAAAGTAGTGCTGCAGATATAGGGGCTGATTGAAGAAAAAGATTTTTTAAAATGTTAGTTTTGGGATAAAAAAATTCTAATGAAAAATCCAACATTCTTTTATTTTTTAATACTCTGAATAATATTACTAAAAAAGCAATCAGCTGAGAAACAATCGTAGCGATTCCGATGCCCGTAACACCCATAGCAGGAATAAAAGCATAACCAAAAATAAATAAAGGATTTAAGAATATATTTAAAAAAAAACTTAAAATTAATATATTTCTATAAGTTTTTGTGTCACCTTCGGCATGTAGTAATGCGTTTAATGCCACAACTGAAATAAATATTATAGATCCTGAAAATATAACGTTGGTATATTCGAGACCTAATAAAATTACTTCACTACTGGAACCCATTAGTAAAAAAAAAGTTTTTGAAAATTTCAAACCTAAATAGGTGACTAATATGGAAACTAGTATTCCGTAAATAATTGTATGCGAAAAATAACTTAAAACTTTTTGTTTATTATTTTCTCCAATACTATTTGCTATTAATGATGTGCCACCAACAGTTACACCAATGCATGCAGCAATAATAATAAAATATACTGGGAAAGATTTAGCTAAAGCTGATAAAGCCTCAGGTGATATTTTGCCCGCATAAAAAGTGTCAACAATGTTATACATTGTTTGAAAGAAAGTACCGATACTAGCAGGTAAAGCTATCTTCTTTATCAAACCTGGTATTGGATCTTTAATTAAATTTAATTCAGTATTCACGATAATGTAAAATAATTTTAATATTTTTTTTGAAAAATATGGTTTTTGTTTAATTTTTTAATCTTACAAAAATCTTGAATATAATACATTATAATTTCTTGCAAATTGTTAAACCATCACCTAATGGCAAGATAAATTTTTCAACTCTTTTATCATTTTTAACATACAAATTAAACTTTCTTATAATATTAGTTTTTTTATCATTATTGGTTTTGTCATAAACATCGCCATGCCAAAAAACATTATCTATAATGATAATCCCTCCCCTTTTGATTAAATCTAAAGAAAGATTAAAATAATTTATATAATTATCTTTATCAGCATCTATGAAAATTAAATCAAAAAATTTATTATTTTTTGCCAATTTTTTTAAGCTGTCTAATGCTGGTGCCACAATAGTTAATATTTTTTTATCTAATTCAGCTTTCTTAAAGAATTTTTTTGCGACTTCAACAGTTTTATTATCATGATCCAATGTTGTAATTTGGCCATTGTTAGGTAATGCTAAAGCCATTGATAAACTGCTAAAACCAGTAAAAGTGCCAATTTCCAAACAATTTTTTGCATTACTAATCATAATAATTAACTGAAGTAAATGAGCTTGGGTTTCTGAAATTTGCATTCTTTGTAAATCTCCCAAAGAATCATTGTGTTTTAAAATATCTTTCTGAACAGGATGTAAGTGATGAGTGTGGCTATAAATATAATCTAACAACTCTTGTGTTAGTTTTAAATTTTTTAGCATTTTATTTTAGTTTAATTTTTAGAATATCATTAACAAGATTGGGATTGGCTTTGCCTTTTGACACTTTCATAACTTCACCAACAAAATACCCGAAGAGTTTCACTTTACCAGATTGATATTGTATTACCTTATCTTGATTTTTCGATAACACTTCCAAGACTATCTTTTCTAACTCTTTGGGATCGCTTTGTTGCACTAAACCTTCCTCTTCAACAATTTGTTTTGGATCTTTATCAGAAACTTGCATTTTTTCAAAAACATCTTTTGCTATTTTTCCTGAAATCTTCCCTAAAGTAATCATTTTAACTAACGATGATAAATTCTTTGCACTAATTGGCGATTGTGAAATGGAAAGATTATTTTTATTTAATACAGCAAACAATTCTACTGTAATCCAGTTAGTGGCTAATTTTTTGTCACATTCCTTAATCATTTCCTCGTAATAATCCGAAATTTCTTTTTCAGAAACTAATATATTTGCTTCATAAGGAGATAAATTATGATCTTTTATAAATCTATCTTTCTTCTGATCTGGTAATTCTGGGAGCTCCTTTTTTAATTTATCAATTAAATCTTTGTTTAATTTAAGTGGTAATAAATCAGGATCTGGAAAATATCTATAATCATGAGCTTCTTCCTTTGAACGCATAGATCTAGTAGTATTTTTCTTTACATCAAATAATCTCGTCTCTTGATCTATCTTTTTTCCAGACTCCAATATTTCAACTTGTCTCTTTGCTTCATATTCAATAGCCATTTGCATAAATTTAATTGAATTAACATTTTTTATTTCGCATCTTGTTCCAAATTGACTGTCCCCAACTTTTCTTACTGATACATTTACATCAGCCCTTAACGAACCCTCTTGCATATTTCCATCACAAGTTCCAAGATATCTCATGATAGATCTCAATTTTTTAACATAAAAATTTACTTCTTCGGGAGATCTTAAATCCGGTTTACTAACAATCTCCATCAAAGCTACGCCAGATCTATTAAGATCTACAAAAGAATTATCAGGATCGATATCATGAATACTTTTTCCTGCATCTTGTTCAAGATGAAGTCGTTCAATACCAACTTTTTTTGTACCATAAGGCATATCAAGTATAACTTCGCCTTCCCCGACTAATGGTTTTTTGTATTGTGATATTTGATAACCTTGAGGCAAATCAGCATAAAAATAGTTTTTTCTATCAAAAACCGAATTTAAATTTATTTTAGCTTTAAGACCTAATCCTGTTTTAATACTTTGTTCTACACAAAATTGATTAATAACCGGAAGCATCCCAGGAAACGCCGAGTCAACTAGACTTACCTGCGTATTGGGTTCGGCTCCAAATTTTGTAGAAGATGAAGAAAAGAGTTTAGACTTCGATAAAACTTGAGCATGAACTTCTAATCCAATAATAACTTCCCACTTTCCTTTCTCTCCATTTATAAAATAATCAAATTTTTTTTCAGCCATTAACTCCACCAAACTTTAAAATTTTTCTTAAAATTAGCTCTTTTTTCTATTGCTAGTGATAAATTTAAAATTGTCTGTTCATCAAAAGCTTTTCCAATAATTTGCAATCCTAATGGTAAATTATTTTCGTCATAACCTGCTGGAACAGAAATTGCAGGTAAACCAGATAGGTTTACCGGTACTGTAAAAATATCATTTAAATACATAGAAACAGGATCGTCTGTCTTGTCGCCTATTTTAAAAGCTGAGCTAGGTGTTGAAGGAGTTAATATTGCATCTACATCACTAAAAACCTTATCAAAATCATTTTTTATTAATTGTCTAACTTTTTGTGCTTTTAAATAATAAGCATCATAATAACCAGATGATAAAACATAGGTACCAATTAAAATTCTCCTTTTGACTTCATCGCCAAAACCTTCAGATCTAGTATTTTCATACATCTCAATTAAATTTTTACCTTTAGCTCTATGACCGTATTTTACTCCATCATATCTTGCCAGGTTTGATGACGCCTCTGCTGGTGCCACTATGTAATATGCTGGAAGGGCGTACACTGTATGTGGCAAAGAAATATTTTTTATTATGGCTCCAGCATCTTTTAAATAATCTATTCCTTGCTTCCAAAGATTGTCAATTTCTGTTGGCATATTATCGACTCTATATTCGTTGGGGATTCCTATTTTTAATCCTTTTACATTTTCTGTTAACTTAGAACTATAATTTTCAACTTTGGCATCTACTGAAGTAGAATCTTTTGGATCGTAACCTGACATTGCCTGTAATAGCAAAGCGCAATCTTCAACATTTTTTGTCATCGGTCCTGCTTGATCCAGTGATGAGGCAAAAGCTGCTATTCCCCATCTGGAACATCTTCCGTAAGTAGGTTTTAACCCGACTATTCCTGTAAAAGATGCAGGTTGTCTAATAGATCCGCCAGTATCTGTTCCAATAGTTGCCGGTGTTAGTTCAGCAGCTAACGCAGAAGCCGAGCCGCCTGAAGAACCTCCGGGCACTAATTGTTTTCCGTAAGGATTCACTACATTTCCAAAAAAACTTGTTTCGTTTGATGAACCCATTGCAAACTCATCACAATTTAATTTACCTAACAAAAATGCTCCTTTAGACCATAAGTTGCTAGTAACGGTAGATTCGTATGTAGGAATAAAGTTATGTAATATTTTGCTACCAGCAGTAGTCTTAACATCTTTTGTACAAAACAAATCCTTTACTGCAATTGGAACTCCTGACAACAAACCATTGTAATCCTTTTTTTTATCGAAACTTTTTGCAGATTTTAAAGCATCATCAAAGCACTCACTAATGTAGGCGTTTAATTTTTTAGAATTCTGTGAATTATTTATAAATACTTTTGTTACTTCTTCAGAAGTAAAATCTTTTTTTTTTATACCATTAATTATTTTTGTCAGAGATAATTCCGAAATATTAGACATATTATTCAATAACCTTTGGTACCACAAAAAATTCTTCGTTTTTTTCAGGTGAATTTTTTAATATTTGACTCCTTATTTTTCCATCTTTTACTTCATCTTTTCTAGATTTAAGAGAAGCGTTAATTATAGATGTAAGTGGATTAGTTTTGTCAGTATTTATTTTATTTAATTTTTCGATAAATTTCATTATTGATGATAAATCCTTAGATAAATTATCAATCTTTTTTTCATCTAGGGAAATTCTAGCTAATTTTGATATGTGTTTTACTGTATCTTTATCTATTGACATTTGAGATTATTGGCAAATAAGTGAGAAAATAGCATTTATAATGAAAACACACAATATACTCAACATTGAGCAATTTAAAACAAATGTTGAAAACAATTCTAGATTGTTAGGAATCGATCCAGGAAGCAAAAATATTGGCCTTGCAATATGTGATGAAAACAAAAAGGTTGCAACTCCATTAAAAGTTATTCGAAAAACTAAATTCGAAATTTTATTAAAGGAAATTAAAGAGATTATTAATGAAAATAGTGTAAAAGGAATCGTTATTGGAAATCCTTTAAATATGGACAGTTCCTTTGGAAAATCGTCTCAATCAGCGTTAGATTTTGCCAAAAATTTATCAAAAAATATTACTATTCCTATCGTAATGTGGGATGAGCGTCTTTCTACCGAGGGAAGCTTCAAAATAACTCAGCATTTAAACACAAATGTTACTAATAGAGTAAAAAAATTGGATAAAAATGCAGCGGCTTTCATATTACAAGGAGCTATAGATTATTTATCAAACTAGTCAAAAATGCTTGCATAGATACCTATAAAGGGCTATAGAGTTGATTTTAATGGCTATAATCAGGAAGCTTCAAGCTGTTAAAACAGAACAAGACCACTTATTAGGTATTCAGGATCTATCTTTTTCAAAAGTTACTAGCATATTAGATCAAGCTAAAACATTTATTACCTTAAACAAAAGCGCTTCAAAAAAAACGGATATACTGAGGGGAAAAACCCAAATCAATCTATTTTTTGAACCTTCAACAAGAACTCAAAGCTCTTTTGAACTTGCGGGAAAAAGACTTGGTGCAGATGTAATGTCAATGAATATTGTTAATTCTGCAATAAAAAAAGGTGAAACTCTAATCGATACTGCGATGACACTAAACGCTATGCATCCAGATATTATCGTAATAAGACATCAAGATTCAGGTGCTCCAAATTTGTTATCACAAAAAGTAAATTGCTCTGTAATCAATGCTGGTGATGGTAGTCGCGAGCATCCCACGCAAGCCTTGTTGGATGCATTAACTATAATTAATAGAAAAGGTAAGGTAGAGGGATTAAAAATTGCTATCTGCGGAGATATTTTGCATTCAAGAGTTGCCAGATCAAATATTTATTTGATGAATATGCTTGGAGCTAAAATTAACGTAGTGGGGCCAAAAACATTACTACCTCATTCTATCGAACGTCTGGATGTTAAAGCTTTCACGGATATGAAAAAAGGTCTAGACAATTGTGATATAGTAATGATGTTAAGATTGCAAAACGAAAGAATGCATGGATCTTTTTTGCCATCACCTAGAGAATACTATGAATATTTCGGTTTAACTCCCGATAAATTAAAAATGGCAAAAAAAAATGCTCTAATAATGCATCCGGGTCCGATGAATAGAGGGGTCGAAATAGATACTAACTTAGCAGATGACATTAATAGAAGTGTTATAAGAGAACAGGTTGAATTGGGTGTTGCAGTAAGAATGGCTTGCCTAAAAATATTTTGTAAGAAAACATAATGAAAGAAAAATACTTAATAAATGCAAGAATAATTGACCCCAAAAATCAAATGAATGAAGTTGGTGGATTAATTATTGATTCAAAAGGTTTAATCAAAGCTGTAGGAAAAAAAGTAGCTAACGGAAATTTACCTAGTTCGGTTGATAAAATAGACTTAAAAAAACAAATTCTGATACCCGGCATAGTTGATATGAGAGTTTTTGTAGGTGAGCCGGGATATGAATACAAAGAAAATTTCAGAACTTTAAGCAATGCTGCTTTATCAGGCGGCGTCACATCGGTTGTCTCAATGCCAAATACATCACCAGTTATTGATAATGTTTCAATGGTAGATTTTTTGAAAAGAAGAGGAAGAGATAAATCAAGAATTAATATATTTCCATCTGCTAGCTTAACCAAAAATACAGAAGGAAAACAAATGACTGAATTTGGCCTTCTTAAGAGGAAAGGTATAGTGGCTTTTACGGACGGAATTAAGACCATTCAAAATCCTCAGGTAATGGCAAGAATAATGAACTTTGCTAGTCAATCAGAATCATTGATAATGCAACATGCGGAAGACAATATATTATCAGCCGGCGGTTTAATTAATGAAGGCGAAATATCTACTAGACTTGGTTTAAAAGGAATTCCCTTTTTGGCAGAAAAAATCATTGTTGAGAGGGATTTGTCCTTCCTTGAGGAATTTTTTTGTAGATATCATGTTTCACAAATATCTTCTGAAAAAACTGTCTCAGTTGTCAAAAAAGCTAAAAATGATGGTAAAATTTTTTCCACAGGTGTTTCAATTAACAATTTATCATTAAATGAAAATGATATTGGTGATTTTAGAACATTTTTAAAACTATCTCCTCCTCTTAGAACTGAAAAAGATAGAAAATCGCTAGTTCAAGGAATTAACGAAGATATTATAGATGTTATAGTTTCAGATCATAAGCCTGAAGATGAAGAGTCAAAAAGATTAACATTTTCTCAAGCAAC
>CAJVZX010000007.1 GCA_913020625.1 uncultured Pelagibacterales bacterium | reverse complement strand
AATAAGACTAACAGAGCAAATATTTCAAGTCTACCTAATAGCATACCAAGACTTAATACCCATTTGGAAAACGTAGGTATATCTTTAAAACTTCCATTTGGTCCAATTATTTCACCTAAACCAGGTCCAACGTTAGAAATTGATGTAGCTGCCCCAGATATTGAGGTAATAAAATTTAATCCAGAAAAAGACAACAAAATAGCAATAATAAAAAAAATTAAAAAATATAAAAAAATAAAAGAAATTATTGATGATAAGAATTTTTCATTTATTTTTTCATTATTGTAGGAAATTGGAAAAATTCCTCTTGGATAAATAATTTTTTTAATTTGAGTTTTTATAAATAACCATAAAATTTGAATTCTAAATATTTTAATTCCGCATGCGGTAGACCCAGCACATCCACCTATGAACATTAAAATTAGAAAGAAAACTAATGAAAATTCACCCCAAAGATCAAAATTTGAAGTGACATATCCTGTGCCAGATAAGATAGATACCACATTGAAAGCTGAAATTCTTAAGTTGACTAAAAAATTTTCCTGATTATTAAAAAATAGATAAATAAAAATAATTAAAATTGATATTACACAAATTTTAAACAGACCTTTAATTTGTATATCTTGAAAAAATATTTTTTTATTTCCCGATATATATTTTAAATAGGCGATAAATGGAATGCTTCCTGCTAATATGAATATAATTGCTATTATTTCAATAATTGAGTTTTGAAAATATCCAATTGATTTATTATAATTTGAAAAACCTCCAGTGGCAATTGTTGTCATGGAATGAATAATGCTATCGAAGATATTCATTCCTGCAACAAAGTATGAGGACAAACATAGCATGGTAAGAAATAAATAAATTAAAAAAATTCTCATTGCAATTTCTCGTGTTTTTGGAAGTATTTTTTCTGAAGAATCTCCACTATCAATTTTAAATAATTGCATTCCACCAACTTTCATTAGAGGCATTAATGTTATTGCCATTACAACAATACCTATTCCTCCAAGCCACTGTAATATTGCTCGCCAAAGCAAAATACCTTTAGGTGTTGTTAGTAAATTATCTATAACAGTAGAACCAGTTGTTGTAATTCCAGACATGCTTTCAAAAAAAGCATCACTAAAACTAAAATTCATATTAGAAAAGATAAATGGTAATGACCCAAATACGGCAATACTGATCCATGACAAAGATGTTAAAAGAAATGCTTGCTGTAAGTTAATTTTTTTACTTTGATCTAAATTAGCTAGGCAGAATAGTATTCCAGCAATTATAGTAATTAGACCGGAGCTAATAAAGGTACTATCAAATTCATTATAAATGAATTGAATTATAATTGGAAAAATCATAGAAAAACCAAGAATGATTTGCAAAATTCCCAAAATAAAAAAAATAGTTTTATTATTGTTCATTTTTATTAAAACAATATTTTAAGTTTTATAAATTTCAACACAATATGGACTAAAATTATCTATATTTTTAGTAATAAATTTAATAAATCTGTGTATAGTGATGGATAAATCATTATTTGAAAAAACAACTGCCTGGCCTTTTGTTGAGGCAAGAAAACTTCTTAAAGAGAGAAAATCTATTTTTGATAAAAAAGGAAAAATCACTCTACAAACTGGTTACGGACCCAGTGGATTACCACATATAGGAACATTTGCAGAAGTAGCAAGAACTTCAATGATAGTTAATGCTTTAAATAATTTAACTGATTTACCAAAAGAGATAATTACGTTTTCTGATGATATGGATGGGTTAAGAAAAATACCAGACAATGTTCCTAATATAGAAATACTTAAAAAAAATTTAGGAAAACCACTAACTAATATTCCAGATCCATTTGACAAATTTTCTAGCTTTGGTGAACATAATAATGAAATGTTAAAAAGTTTTTTGAATAAATTTAAATTTAACTATTCTTTTAAAAGCTCATCAGAATTATACAAATCTGGATATTTTAATGAAACATTAAAATTAATTTTAAATAAGTATCACGATATAATGAATATTATATTGCCAACACTTGGTAAAGAAAGACAAAAAACTTACAGTCCCTTTTTGCCCATTTGTCCTGATACCGGAAAAGTTTTAGAAATTCCAATGATTGAAATTTCAAAAGAAAAAAATCAAATAATTTTTGAAAATAATGGAAAGAAACTAGAGAAGAGTATTTTAAATGGTAATTGTAAATTACAGTGGAAGGTTGACTGGGCAATGCGATGGTACGCACTTGATATTGATTTTGAAATGTATGGAAAAGATTTAATTGAGAGTGCAATATTGTCGAATAAAATACTTAAGGCTCTGGGTAAAAAAAGTCCAAATGGCTTTGCTTATGAATTATTTTTAGATGAAAAGGGAGAAAAAATTTCAAAATCAAAAGGAAATGGCATAACCATCGAAGAATGGTTAAAGTATGCGTCACCTGAAAGTTTATCACTGTATATGTATCAAAATCCACAAAGAGCAAAAAAATTGTATCATGAAGTGGTTCCAAAGGCTGTAGATGAATATTTAGATTGTATAGAAAAATATGAAACACAAGAAGGTTTAAAAAAAATTTCAAATCCAGTTTGGCATGTACATAATGGAATTCCACCTTCAGAAAAAATGATAATGTCGTTTTCTATGTTATTAAATCTTGTAGGAACAAGTAATGCCTCATCTAAGGAACTTTTATGGAAATTTGTAAAAAAATATAAAAAAAATATAAAAGAGAAGGAAAACCCTATTTTTGATCAACTTATTAATTATGCAATTAAATATTTTAATGACGTAGTTAAATTAAATAAAAAATTTAAAAAACCCAATCAAGAAGAAAAATTAGCATTAAACAATCTTGCAGAAAAACTGAGGGAATGTAATGAAAGTATGAGTCCAGAGGCCATTCAAACAATTGTTTATAGTGTAGGTAAAGAAAATGGTTATAAAGAAAATCTTCGAGACTGGTTTAAAATGATTTATGAAGTAATATTTGGTGATGAAAATGGTCCAAGATTAGGTTTTTTTATAAGTTTTTTTGGAGTGAAAGAAACAATTGACTTAATAAAAAATAAAATAAAATAAAATGTTCTCATTCATTAGACCTGCGTTTTTTAAAATAAATCCAGAATTAGCGCATGATTTGGCAATTAAATCATTAAAATTTAATTATTTACCAAAATCATTTTTTAAAGTTGAAAATGAAGCAATGCTTGAAATTAGTTTATTTAACAAAAAATTCCCTAATCCAATTGGATTAGCAGCCGGGTTTGATAAAAGTGCAGAAGTATATAATTCAATTTTTAAATTTGGTTTTGGATTTGTTGAAGTTGGCACTATTACACCCCTCAAGCAATATGGAAATCCTAAGCCAAGAATTTTTAGACTAGAAAAAGATGAGGCATTAATAAATAGACTAGGTTTTAATAATGATGGTTATGAAATTATAAAAAAACGAATTCTTAAAAATAAAAAAAAAGGTATTTTAGGAATTAATATTGGACCAAATAAACAAACAAAAAATCAAGAAGATGATTTTATTTTAGGATTAAAAAATTTTAATAATTTAGCTGATTATATTACTATAAATATTTCATCACCAAACACCGAAAATTTAAGAGATTTTCATGAGGGTAAAAAATTAATTGAATTATTAAAAATTATTAATGAAGAAAAAAAGAAGAAAAATACAACAATTCCAATAATGTTAAAAATTTCACCTGATATTAATGATAGTACAATTGACGAAATATCTGAAATTGCAATTGATAATTCAATAACTGCTTTAATCTTAACTAATACTACAAATACAAATAGAAATAATTTAATAGAGTTACAAAAAAATGAAATAGGTGGCCTTTCAGGCAAGCCTTTAGAAGATATTTCAAATAATATAATAAAAAAATTTTATAAAAAATTAAGCGGAAAAATTATTATTATTGGTGTTGGTGGTGTGGACTCTGGAAAGTCAGCTTATAATAAAATTATATCAGGAGCTTCACTTGTGCAGCTTTATACAGGTATGATTTTTAAAGGTCCCGAAGTTGTAAAAAATATAAAAAAAGATTTAATTAATCATTTAAAAAACGATGGTGTAAAAAATTTTAAAGAAATTATTGGCCAAGGAATCTAACCTAGATCAGAAAGTATTGGAAATATTTCAAGAATATAATAACCCAAAACTTGTAATTGGTTAGTTAATATTAAAATACCAGTAAAAAATAAAATTATTCCACTTCCCATAATTATAATTGGTGTCTTTTTTTTTAAATTCTTTGATAAAATTAAAAATCTATGTATGGCATAACCTGATGCAACAAATGGGATGGCTAAACCTAATGAGTAAAAAGCAAGTAATAAAACACTTTCAAATATGGTTTCTTTTACTGCTGCTAAAGCCAATATTGAACCAAGAATGGGACCAATACAAGGCGTCCAACCAAAACCAAAAGCTCCACCAACCAATATCGGAAAAAAAGAATTTTCGTGATATTTTTTTGTATAATATTTTTTTTCTTTGTTAAGTAGGTTTAATTTAATTATTCCAATTAATTGCAAAGAAAATAATATTATTATTATTCCGGCTACCATTCTGAGTTCCTTTGAATATGTAATAAATAATTTTCCTAAAAAAGAAGCAGTTGCCCCAAATATGATGAATATTATTGAAAATCCTAATGAAAAATAAATCGTTTTTAATAGAACTGATTGTTTTTTTTTAACCAATTCATTTAAAGTTTGTCCAGAAATATAAGATATATATCCAGGTATTAAAGGCAAAACACATGGAGATAAAAAACTTATAAAACCAGCTGAAAAAGCGATCAATAAATTTAAAATCACTTAACTACTTTTAAAAATAATATTATAAATATATTTATCGAGATCATTGTTATTGGTAAATAAATTTTCATACATTATTAAAATTACAATTAATCCTGTAAAATATTTATGTCAATGTTAATTTATAAACTTGACGTTAATGAAGACAACATCTATACCCTTGAAAAATAAAAAATTTATGTCAAAAAAATGTGAATTAACTGGCAAAATTCCTTTAGCGGGTAATAATGTAAGTCATGCTAACAATAAGACAAGAAGAAGATTTTTGCCTAATTTAAAAAAAGTCACCTTTACAAGTGAATTGTTAAAAAGAAACATTAAATTAAATGTTTCTAATTCAGCAGTTAGGACAGTTGATAAAAAGGGTGGTTTTGATTTATTTATTCAAAATACAAAATCTAAAAACCTTTCTTTAAGAGTAAAAAAAATAAAAAAATCTATAGCAGCCAAAGCTAACTAACATTTTAAATGAATAAGCTATTTGTGATACTTGCAGTTTCAATGGGTGTAGTTGTGCTTACTTCAAATTATTTGGTTCAATATCCAGTTCAGTACTTTGGTTTGTCAGAACTGTTGACCTATGGTGCGTTTAGTTATCCAATTGCTTTTTTAATTACTGATTTAGCAAATAGAGGTTTTGGAAAAATAATTGCTAGAAAAATAGTTTATATAGGTTTTTTTTTAGGTGTTTTTTTTACGATATTTTTTTCAACAAATTTTTCAGATTTAATCTCAGTTAGAATTGCAATTGGATCAGGAACAGCATTTATTATTGCCCAGTCAATAGATATTCAAATATTTGATAAACTTCGAAAAAAACAATGGTTTGTAGCTCCATTAGTATCTTCATTTGTTGGTTCAACTGTCGATACTTTTTTATTTTTTTCTATTTCATTTTACGGAACTGGAATCAATTGGATTAGCCTATCTTTTGGCGATTTAATGGTAAAGTTCTTTATATCTCTTTTAATGCTTGTTCCATTCAAACTCTTATTAGAAACAATCAAAGATAATATTTATAATAAAAGAAAAAATGATTATTTATATAAGAATTTATAGGAAAGTATTTTGTAAGCAAGCTTTGCTACAAGAAAGTTATAAGAATCAAATCCTTTAATAGGAGACAATTCATTAATATCAGCACCAACAATATTTGAATTTTTAAAAGCTATTTTTATAATATCAAGTGTTTCATCCCAAAATAATCCACCAGGTTCTGGAGTACCGGTAGCTGGCATTACACTGGAATCTAATCCATCTACATCAAAAGTTAAGTATACTGTTTTATTTTTTATCAGTTTTTTAAATTTTTTTAGATCCCATTTCTTTTTATTTTTTGACCAAAAAATTTTTATTCTTGAAGAATTTTTATTTAAAAAATAAATTTCACTAGAAGATATGTTTCTAATTCCAAAGGAAATTACCGATATATTTTTATGATCCAAACATCTTCTAATTGCAGAAGCATGCGAAAATTGATTTCCATTATAACTTTTTCTCAAATCGGCATGAGCGTCAAAATGAAGTAAACATAATTTGTCATATTTTTTAGCAAAAGGAGCTATGCACCCAGGTGTTATTGTGTGTTCTCCTCCCAAAACTAATGGAAAAATTTTCTTTTTTAAATTTTCTTCATTAATTTTTGAGATTTGTTTTAAAGCTTTAACAATGTTTTTATCTATTTTGAATGGTTTTAAAGTTTTTATACCTATTTTTTTATATGGCTCACAATTTAGTTCTTCATCATATAATTCAACTTGATGTGAAGCTTTAATTATTTCTTTTGGACCATTTTTTGTTCCAGAACCATAACTTACTGTTTTTTCAAGACCAAAAGGTATGACAATAGCTTTTGCTTTAAAGTTAAAATTATTATCAACGCCTAAAAATCCTTTTTTATTAGATAAGTAATTCAATTTTTAACCAAATATTTTTGTAAAGTTTTTTCTTTCTCTTTGTTTCCAAAATCCTCTATGATATGCATCACTCGCTATTAATGGTAAAATACTAGTTGCTTCAGCAAAAACCATTTGTTCTTTTGTAACATCAACTTTACCCCAAGAACTTGCTTCTTTTAATGTTGAGCTACTACAAGAGCCATCTCGCGTATCAGCTACAGTTATTTGTATAGCATATTTATGCATCTTAGTTTCTTTACCAAGCATCTCTGCACAAATTACAGTGTCTTGAACGAAATTTTTCGGTACACCTCCTCCTATCATAAATAATCCAGAATTTTTTGACTGAATTTTAATTTCAGTTAATTCTCTAAATTCGCGAACAGAGTCTATTGTGAGGTGATTTTTTGGATTTTTTTCTTGATGCATTACAAGTCCAAATCCTGCACTGGAATCTGTAAATGCCGGACAAAATATTGGAACATTATTGTCATAGGCAATTTCAATAAGTGAGTTTTTTTTCTTAGAATTTTTTTTAAGATATTTTCCAATTTCATGAATAAATTCTCTTGAAGTATAACTTTTAGGGGGAAGGTTATTAGCGATTTCACAAATAGCCTTATCACATAATTGTAATTCATCCTCATCAATATAAGTATCGAATATACGATCAATATAGTTTTCTCTTAATTTAGTGTCATCTTGAAACTGTGATCCTTGGTAATGTTTAAAGCCAAGTGCTTCAAAAAAGTCCATATCTATTATAGAAGCGCCGGTCGCTATAATAGTATCAACCATATTATATTTAATTAAATCTGAGTAAATTTGCATGCATCCTGCTGCTGAAGTTGATCCAGCTAATGTTAAAAAAATAGTACAATTTTTTTCCTGAAGCATTTCATTATAAATCTCCGCTGCTTTTGCAGTATCTCTTGAAGCAAAAGACATCTTGCTCATTGAATCTATTATTTTTCTTGAATCAAAAGAAGTTATATCTATATGTTCGACCGGTTTATTTAATAATAATTTCTTATTATTATGACCAATTTTAGATTTTGAGTCTTTCATTTACGCAACAAGGTAATTACTATCAGTATCTTTAGTATATATTGACATAATTGCCTTATCTTCAACTTCGTAAATGTTATCTGCAAAGAAACCATTAAATTTTGTTCTAAAAGTAATTCCATATGCACCAAGTTGACCTAATTCAATATAATCATTTTCTTTAATATTGTTTGGTAGAAGGAAAGGTCCCTTCATATAATCCAAGCTATCACAAGTAGGGCCATAAAAATTGAATGCAGTAAGTTTTTTAGAAATCATACGACCATTAGAAATCATTCTAGAAGGAAATATAAAATTAGGTACGCCAGCATCAAACAAACTTCCATAGGTTCCATCATTGATATAAAGTTTTTGTTTCTTTCTTAAAACTACCTGAACAATAGTAGATCCACTTTCGGCTACCATAGATCTTCCTGGCTCACATAATAATTCTGGATTTGTTTCTAATTTTAAATTTGTTAAACTTTTTTTGATTTCAAACATATAGTTATCCAAAGATTGAGGTCTTAGATCAGGGTAAATAGATGGAAAGCCACCACCAATATTAATAAAGTCTGGAACAATTTTTGTTTTTTTAATTATGTTGCCAATTTCATAAATCCCTTTCGAATAAGATATTGGGTGCATGCATTGGGAACCAACATGAAAACTTAATCCTACTTTTTTTGAATGTTGTTTTGCTAATCTTATTAAACCCAAAGCTTCTGATGTCAATGCACCAAATTTTTTAGATAAATCTATTTCTGCATGCTCATTTGATATGGAAACCCTAACAAATAAATTCAAATCTTTTGCATTTTTTGTGCATTGAATAATTTTCAATAATTCATCTCTACTATCTAAAGCAAAAGATTTTATATTATAATTAAAGTAAGCTTCTGTAATATGATTTCTATTTTTTATTGTATTCATGTAGTAGCAGTTAGCTTTTGAGGATATTTTTTTAATTGTTTCAATTTCTTTAATTGAAGCCACATCAAAATTTTTAATTCCACTATCAATTATAGTTTTTAATACTTTAGGATGAGGATTAGTTTTAACCGCATATAAAACTCTGCCTGGAAAATTTTTTTGAAAATAACTCGACGCAGTTCTTATAGAACTCGTTCTAATGCAATACACTGGCTCACTAGGCTTTAATCTATTTACTAACTCATTTACGCTTTTAAATTTTTGCATCTATTTATGCCCCTCAAAAAAATTTAAATAAAAAAAATTTCTTAAATATTTTTAAAAAATTTTTATTTTATGCAAATAAGTTAATAAACAGTTAATGTAAAGTAAAAATTAACATGTTGAAAAGTATTTTTGAGTGTTTATATTTACTCTATGAGCCCTTCAAATATAGCATCAAAGCTTAGAAAAATAAGTGATTTCGTGGATAAATCACTATTGATAGTCGATGATGATACTCCTTTCAGAGATAGGCTAGCAAGAGCTATGGAAAAGAAGGGGTTTATAGTATCACAAGCACATGGTGTTAAAAGTGGAACTCAAAAAGTCATAGAGTTAAGACCTGCTTTCGCTGTTATTGATCTAAGGTTAAATGATGGAAATGGATTGGAAATAGTAAAAGAAATTCAAAAATCAAAAGAAGAAAGTAGGGTTATTATGTTAACGGGTTATGGTAATATACCCACAACAGTTGCTGCTATAAAAAATGGTGCAATAGATTATTTGGCAAAACCAGCCGATGCAGATGATGTAGAAAAAGCTTTATTAGCGGATCCAAAACTTAAAGCAGCTCCGCCAGAAAATCCAATGTCCGCAGATCGTGTAAAGTGGGAACATATTCATAGAGTTTTTGAACTATGTAATAGGAATGTATCAGAAACCGCCAGAAGACTCAAAATGCATCGAAGAACACTTCAAAGAATTTTATCGAAAAGATCTCCTAGATAATTTTATCCAATTTTTTAATCCAGGGATATAAAGCGGTTAATAATAATAATTTAAATAATTCTGCTAATAAAAAGGGTTCAGCACCTAATTTATAGATAGGTTTATCCCATCCTATTAAACTACCCAACCACAATAAACCTAAAATATAAATAAAGCTAACAGAGACAATTAATCTAGTAAATACTGTAAGCAAGTTTACATAATGTTTCTTGCTCCTGTAAAGTAAATCTCTACGAATTCCCACTAGATAAACTGCTACTAGAAAGCCAATTAAATATCCCATAGTTGGTCCAGTAAAGTAGACTAATCCAATTCCTTTTTCTGGTGAATTAGCAAATACGGGAAGTCCAAAAATTCCTTCTAGCAAATAAAGTGTTACAGTAGCTAAACCAATTTTATATCCAAAAGCTATACCAAAAAATAGAACTACAAAAGTTTGCATAGTCATTGGCACTGGATAAAAAGGAATTTTTATTTTTGCAGAAATAGTTAACAATATTGATCCAATTACAATAATAGATATAGTTTTAACTATTTTATTTAATTGAACTTTACTTATTGCTTCCATATTTAATTATTACAATTATTATTATTATAAATCTAGCTTTTTGTTAATTCAATAAAAACATCTTCCAAATCAGCTTCATCTGTTGAAATATCTAGTATTTCAACATCTTCATTTTTAATTAATTTTATAATTTCTTCAATCTTTATTTTTTCTTTATTGTAAGAAATAATGATTTCATTATTAATATTTGATAAAAATTTTAATTCAGCTGATTCAAATTTTGAAAGATCAATTTTTTTATTTAGGCGAAAAATGATTTTTTTTATCTTAATTTTATCTATTAATTTTTTTGTAGTATCCAGAGCTACTAATTTTCCCTTATTCAAAATGGCTATTCTGTCACATAATTCTTGTGCTTCAAACAAATAGTGTGTAGTTAAAATTATAGTAACGCCCAATTTATTTAATATCCTAACATTTTTCCAAAGATTTTGTCTTAGTTCTACATCTACTCCAGCTGTGGGCTCATCTAAAACTAATATTGCTGGTTGATGGACCATAGCTTTTGCTATTAATAATCTTCTTTTCATTCCTCCCGATAAGCTTCTCGAATAACTATTTGCCTGATTTTCTAAGGAAACTACTTTAAGAATTGCATCCGTGATTCTGTCTTTTTTTTTAACCCCGTACATTCCAGCCTGCAGTTCTAGTAATTTTTTTGGGCTAAAAAAAGCATCTAAATTTACTTCTTGTGGAACTATACCAATAGAAGCTCTTACTTGTCTTGGATTTTTATCAAGATCAAAACCCCAAACATTCACATCACCAGAGTTTTTTATTACTGTTCCAGCTAAAATACTTATAAATGTAGTTTTACCAGCGCCATTAGGACCTAATAAACCAAAAATTTCTCCTTCTTTCACCTCTAAGTTTAAATTATTAAGAGCAGGTAATAAATTAGTGGAATTTTTTGTATAAATTTTTGTTAAGTTTTTAACAGAAACGACATTTTTTTTATTCATAAAAGTTTATAAGAAATACAACAGTTAACCAATTTAAGATAATATTATTTTATGAATTCTATAAAAAAAACTGATCATTATTATTTAATTGATGGATCAGGATATATATTTAGAGCTTACTATGCGCTTCCACCACTAACTAGAAAAAGTGATGGTTTACCAACAGGTGCTGTAAGTGGATTTTGTAGTATGCTTTATAAATTGTTGGAAGATGCAAAATCAGCAGATAACGAAGATAAGCCTACACATTTTGCAGTAGTTTTTGATGCTGCTAGAAAAAATTTTCGAAACGATATTTATGTAGATTATAAAGCAAATAGAGGAGAAGCTCCTGAGGATTTAATTCCTCAATTTGAATATTTCAGAAAATCAGTTGAAGCATTCAATCTTCCTTTTATAGAAATGTTAAACTATGAAGCTGACGATCTGATTGCAACTTATACAGATCAAATTTTAAAAAGGGGTGCAAAAGTAACAATTGTCTCTTCAGATAAAGATCTTATGCAATTATTTAAAAAAAATGTAAGAATTTTTGATCCTATTAAGAATAAAATTCTAAATTTAGATGATGTAAAAAATAAGTTTGGAGTAGAGCCAAACATGATAATAGATGTTCAAGCTCTTGTAGGCGATTCCAGTGATAATATTCCTGGTGTTCCAGGCATAGGTGTAAAAACTGCGGCAGAGCTCATCAATCATTATAAAACTTTAGAAAATTTATTAAATAAAGTTGAAGAAATTAAACAAAATAAAAAAAGAGAATCGATTATTTTAAATAAAGAAAAAGCAATATTAAGTAAGAAATTAGTCACATTAAAACATGATGTTTCAGTAAAAAATACATTAGAAAGCTTTAGATTAAAAAATATTAATAAAGAAAAATTATATAGTTTTCTTAGAGAAATGGAATTTAACAGATTATTAAGTAATGTAATTTCAAGTTACGGTGAACCACAAATTAATTTAAAAATATTACCTGAAAAAAAAGTAAAGATAGATACAAAAAAATATATAACAATTAAAAAGATTAATGATCTTGATGTTTGGATTAAATTAGCCGAAGAAAAAGGAGAATTTGCAGTAGATACTGAAACTAATTCTTTAGATCCACATAAAGCTGAACTAGTGGGTATTTCGCTTTGTATAGAGCCAGGCAAGGCTTGTTATATTCCACTGAAGCATGATTTACAAAAACAATTAAATAAAGATGATATTTTAAAAAAACTCAAACCTCTATTAGAAGACAAAAGTACAAAAAAAATTGGTCAAAATATTAAATATGATTTAATTGTTTTTTATTATCACGGAATTAATCTAAATTCAGTAGAGGACACAATGTTAATGTCATATACATTAGATGCTGGAAATCACAGGCATAACATGAATGATCTTGCTGAAATTCATTTAAATCATAAAACAATCAAATTCAAAGACCTTGTTGGCTCTGGAAAAAATCAAATTACTTTTGATAAAGTAAATATAGATAAGGCTACAGAATATGCGGCGGAAGACGCAGATATTACTTTAAGACTTTACAAATTTTTTTCTAAAAGATTAAAAGATGAAAAATTATTGCATATCTATGAGGTATTTGAAAAGCCAATGATTAATATTTTAGCAAAAATGGAAATACATGGAATAAAAATAGATAAAGGATTGTTAAAAAAAACATCAGAAAAATTTGAATCTGAAATTAAAAAAATAGAGAAAAAAATTTTTAAAATATCAAAAAGAGAGTTTAACATTGGTTCCACCAAACAACTTGGAGAAATAATGTATAATGAACTAAAAATTTCTAATCTTAAAAAAACAAGAAAAGGTAGTTATGCAACCAGTGCAAGCGTTTTAGAAGATTTAGCATTCAAAGGACATGATTTACCCAAGTTAATTTTAGATTGGAGGCAGGTCTCGAAACTAAAAAACACATATTCAGATGCATTACCAGAGCACATAAATTATAAAACAAAACGAGTGCACACTTCTTTTCTTTTGGCAGCTACAACTACTGGAAGATTAGCTTCAAGCGATCCTAATTTACAAAATATCCCGATTAAAACAGAAGATGGAAAGCTAATTAGAAGGGCATTTATTTCTGAACCAGGTTATACACTTATTTCTGCAGACTATAATCAAATTGAAATGAGAGTATTAGCTGATCTAGCAGATGTTAAAGAATTAAAAAAAGCATTTAAAAATAATGAAGATATTCATTCACTTACTGCAAGCCAAGTATTTAATTTAAGTTTAAAGAAAGTAAATAGCGAAAGTAGAAGAAAGGCTAAGGCAATTAACTTTGGAATAATATATGGTATATCACAATATGGATTAGCAAAACAAATTTCAGTATCTAATCAAGAAGCAGCAGATTTTTTAAATTCTTATTTTACAAAATTTCCAGAAATAAAAGAATATATGAATTCAACAATAAGTTTTTGTAGAAAAACAGGATATGTAAATAATATTTTTGGAAGAAGATGTTACATGCCTAGAATAAATGATAAAAATTTTAATGTAAGAAATTTTCAGGAAAGAGCATCAATAAATGCACCAATACAAAGCTCTGCAGCTGAAATAATGCGGCTAGCAATGATAAGATTAGATAAAAAAATAAAGGATACTCCAAGCAGCAAATTTAAAATGCTTTTGCAAATTCATGATGAACTTATCTTTGAAGTTTCAAAAAAGGAAGTTAAAAAATTTATTCCTATTGTTAATTCGGAAATGAGCAGTGTAATATCAAGTGAACTACACTCCTTTTCCATTCCACTTACGGTAGACATTAATGATGGAGATAATTGGGGAATACTTCATTAAAAAAGACTTGATTAACTTGCCCAAATTATGACAATTTAGTATTTCTATATCTATTAGATATATTTATTATGAAACATACAATCGCATTAATTGATGACGATAGAAATATACTAACTAGTATTAGCATGGCCTTGGAAAAAGAAGGTTTTATAGTTCAAACTTATATTGATGGGGAGAATGCTTTGGTTGGTTTAACAAGGAGTCCACCAGATCTTGCGGTAGTAGATATCAAAATGCCAAGAATGGATGGTGAAGAATTGTTAAAAAGGCTCAGAAAAAAAACATCTTTACCTGTAATTTTTTTAACTTCAAAAGATGAAGAAATAGATGAATTGCTTGGTTTAAAATTAGGTGCTGATGATTATGTTAAAAAATCAGGAGGATTTTCTATTAAAGTTCTTATCGAAAGAATAAGATTGCAATTAAGAAAAAAAAATTTAGGTCAGCACGAAGAAAACAAAAATATAATTTCTCATGGTAAATTAAAACTGGATCCTGCTCAATTAGAATGCGAGTGGAATGGTAAAGAATTACCTGATAAACTAACCACAACAGAATTTTTAATTGTAAGAGAGCTAGCAAGAAGACCAGGTATTATAAAAGAGAGATCACAATTAATGGATATTGCTTACAAAGAAAATTCAGAAATTGAAGATAGAACTATTGATAGTCACGTAAAAAGAATAAGAAAAAAATTTAAAAAAGTCGACCAAAGTTTTTCATCAATAGAAACCCGTTATGGAAGTGGATATAGATGGAACGTTAAATAATGAAAGGTTTTATTTTTAAAAGTCCTTCAATCTTAAAAAAATTTCTTCTAATTAATTTAGTAATTTTTGTAATTATTGGTTTATTTACTATTTTTTATTTGAAAAGTATTCAACCAAACTTAATTAAAAATAAGTCTGTAAATCACATCAAAATCATTAATAACACTGTTGATCATATCAATAGATTAAATATAAATTTTGAAAAAAAAGAAATTAATACGTTTTTATTATCAATTCGATTTTTATTCCAAAATTTAGATAGAGTTCAGTTTTTTGATAACGAATTTCAATTAATTGGCGATACGGATACACTTGATTTAGATCCAAGATCCTTTTCAAGAAATCTTGCCATTACTGAACAGACTATCGGTTTATCTGAAAAAAAAGATGAGAATATACTTAATGTTGATGGTAATGATAATAAGGATAAATTTAGAATCATAGATATAGCTAAAGAGTATGAAAGTTCTAAAAATTTTGGAAAACCCATAACTCTAGCCAAACAATATAATAATAATTTTAATGTTTTTACGATTAAAAATGTTATTAAAAATGAAGAAAATGTTGGTTTTATAATAATTTCCGAATCTTCAAATGAAATCAGAACAGCTATTAATGAAAGAAAAAATTTTATTTTAAGAACAGTCTTTATTGCTGGATTGGTTTTATTTGTTTTTTCTTTTGTTTTAAATAAATATTTTTTAAAACCTATTAAAAATCTTGTCGATTATACAAAATCAATTAAAGAAAAAGAAACAAGCTATTATAATCTTAAAAAATTTATTAAAAGAAAAGATGAAATTGGCCAATTATCAAATTCTTTAAATGAAATGACAGAAGATTTATATAAAAGAATTAATATTGCAGAAACTTTTTCAAGCGATCTAGTTCATGAAATAAGAAATCCGTTAGCATCTTTAAAAAGCGCTTCAGAAATTATTGGAGAAACTGAGGATTCCGCAAAAAGATTAAAACTTATTAAAATTATTTCACATGATGTTGAGCGAATAGAAAGGTTGATTACAGATTACTCTCAAATGTTAAAGGATGAAGCGGCACTATCAAGGGAAAAAATGAAAAAAATTAATATTGTTCCTATTGTTAGATCTGTTGTTGATGATTTCAATAATATTTCCAATTCAAAAAATAATGTTAAGGTTAAATTAAATATTGTATCAAGCAACAAGTCCGAAATTTTTATTCTTGGTCTTGAAAATAGAATTGAACAAATTCTTGCAAATTTACTAGATAATTCAATTTCTTTTAGTCCACCAAATAGTGAAATTATAGTTTCAATAATAAAAGAAAAAAAAAATGTAAAAATGACAGTTGAAGATCAAGGATTTGGCTTTAAAGAAAAAAACACAAATAAAATTTTTGAAAGATTTTATAGTAATAGACCTGAAAAATTTGGAGAACATAGTGGATTGGGTTTAAATATAGTAAGAAATTTAGTTGAAGTTCATGGAGGATCTATAATTGCTTCTAATAGGTTGTCTGGAAAAGGAGCAAAAGTAGATATTAATTTTCCAGAATTATTAGTTAATTAATGCAGTTGATTAAATTTTATATTATTGTTACAACATCGCCTTCATAACAACAGATTATAAAGTTATGACAACGAGTAATAAAGTTATGACAGCAGATTATAAAGTTAAAGATATTAATCAGGCAGATTTTGGTAGAAAAGAAATTTCAATAGCGGAAACTGAAATGCCAGGTTTAATGGCATTACGAAAAGAATTTAAAGGAAAATTTCCCCTTAAAGGAGCTAAAATTCTTGGTTGCCTTCATATGACAATTCAGACTGCTGTATTAATTGAAACTCTTATTGCATTAGGAGCTGAAGTAAGATGGTCATCATGTAATATTTTTTCTACACAAGACCATGCAGCCGCAGCTATTGCAAAAGAAAATATACCAGTTTTTGCATGGAAGGGTGAGACAGAGAAAGAATATTGGTGGTGTATAAAACAAACAATTGAAGGTAAAAAAGATTGGAAAGCAAATATGATTCTTGATGATGGAGGAGATCTTACCGCATTGATGCATAAGGATTATAAAGATCTTTTGCAAACTATAAGAGGAGTTTCTGAAGAAACTACGACAGGTGTTAAAGCTTTAAAAAAAATGGAAGCACAAAATACACTAATGATACCAGCTATAAATGTAAATGACTCCGTAACAAAATCTAAATTTGATAATTTATATGGATGTAGAGAAAGTTTGGTTGATGGAATAAAGAGAGCAACAGATGTAATGATGTCAGGTAAAGTTGCAATTGTCGCAGGTTTTGGAGATGTTGGAAAGGGTAGTGCAGCTTCACTAAGACAAAGTGGAGCAAGAGTAATGGTTACGGAAGCTGATCCAATATGTGCACTTCAAGCAGCTATGGAAGGATATGAAGTTGTGTTAATGGGTGAAGCAATTAAAGTTGCAGATATAGTAGTTACAGCAACAGGAAATAAAGATATTGTTACAGCAGATCATATGCGAATGATGAAAGATAGAGCTATACTTTGTAACATTGGTCATTTTGATAATGAAATTCAAGTAGATGCATTAAGAAATTACAAATGGACTGAAATTAAACCACAAGTTCATGAAATAGAATTTTCAGATAATAAAAGAATTATTCTTTTAGCTGAAGGCCGATTAGTTAATTTAGGCTGTGCAACAGGACATCCTAGTTTCGTCATGAGCGCATCTTTCACAAATCAAGTTATTGCTCAAATAGAATTATGGAACAATTCAGGAAAATATGAAAAAAAAGTATATGTTTTACCTAAACATTTGGACGAAAAAGTTGCAAGGTTACATCTAGAGAAAGTTGGTGCTAAATTAACAAAACTATCTAAGGATCAAGCGGAGTATATAAGTGTAAAAACTGAAGGACCTTTTAAAACAGATACTTATCGCTACTAAAAGTAGCTAAATGAAAATTTCGTCTCTTAAAGACTTACATAAGTTTACAAATAAAATAAGTGAGATTATTTTACCCGGAGATTACTTATTTTTATTTGGTGAAATAGGCGTTGGAAAAACTACCTTTGCCAGGCAATTAATTAATGTTTTTGAATTAAAAAATAATATTAAAAAGAGCGAAGTGCCAAGTCCTACCTTCAATATTCTATTCGAGTATGAGTTAAAAGATTTTATTATTAAACACTATGATCTTTATCGTTTAAAAAATGAAGAAGAGATTAAAAATTTAGAATTATTTGAGATTGAAGAAAAAAATATTACATTAATAGAGTGGCCTGAGTTGATAAAAAATAAGCCGACAAATAGAATTGATTTATTTTTTAAATATACAAAAGATATGAAACAAAGAGTATTAGATATTAAGCTTGCTGGCAGACTAAAAAAATATGATTTTAAAGTATAATAATCTTAAACCAATTTCTGGAGATGCTTCATATAGAATTTATTTTAGAAAATTTGACAAAGAAAAAAAAAAATCAAGTATTGTAATATTTTCAAAAAAGGAAAAGAAAAAAAATTTACTTATTTATTCTGCAATTAATCATCTTATAAATAAAAATAATCTTTTAGCTCCAAAACTTATTTCGCAAAACTATAAAAATAACTTTATAGAAGTCTCAGATTTTGGAGACTTAACATTTCATAAAATTTTGAATACAAGGAAAAATAAATTTAATGATTATAAAAAAATAGTGGATTTGCTTATAAAATTTCAAAAAATTAAAGATCAAAAAATTAAAAATTTTAATAAAAAATACTATTGGATTCCAAAATATTCATTAAATTTATTGATAAAAGAATCGGATTTATTTTTTACTTGGTATTTGCCATTGATTTTAAGTAAAACAAAAATTAGAAAAATTAAAAATATTTTACGTCCAAAATTAAATATACTTTACAAAAAATTAAAATTAAAAAATGATGTTTTTGTTCACAGAGATTTTCATATTTCAAATCTAATGAGATATAAAAAAAAAATAGCTATAATAGATGCCCAAGATGCAGTAATTGGCAATCCAGCTTATGATCTTGTATCTTTAGTTGATGATGTCAGAATTAAAACTTCAAATAGCTTAAAAAATAAAATTTTAAATTATTATTTAAAAAAATGTCCAAAAAAAATTAGTTTAAAAAAGAAGGAATTTATTCATGATTTTTGTATTTTATCTGTTCAAAGAAATTTTAAAATATTAGGTATTTTTTCTCGCCTATTTAAAAGAGATAAAAAAAGAAATTATTTAAAACTTCTACCTTATACTTGGAAATTATTAAATTTAAGAATGAAAAATAATAAAAATTTTAATAATTTATTTAACTATTTAGATAAAATTATATCAGTTCAAATAAGAGATAAAAAATTTAATGAGAGTTAAAAAAGCAATAATTTTATCAGCTGGTTTTGGAAAAAGATTAAATCCACTGACATTAACAAATCCTAAACCATTGCTAAAAATTAAAG